>NZ_JAAGPP010000095.1:0-36408 GCF_017104975.1 Burkholderia sp. Ac-20344 | reverse complement strand
AAAGGTCGCTCTCGTCGCATGCATGCGCAAGCTGCTCATCACGCTCAACGCCATCGCTCGAACGGGACAGCGCTGGCAAGCGGATTTCAACTGCGCATGACATGTTCGGTCTCAAGATGGTTGCTGGCGTCGCGAAAAGGTCCCTGAAATGACGGCTCTTTTCCCAAGTGCCGTTGTCGCCCCGGCTGTTCCAATTGATCCGTCCCAATTGGAACTCCGTGATGCGACTCCCCAGACTCTTTCCCCGTAACAAGAAGCAGGTCGCCCTGTCGCCGGCGCCCGGCCACTTCTCGAACGAGGATCCCGAAAAGATCATCTTCGATCAGGGGACTCGTCTGCGCGTCGAAGTCAATCACTGGAAGACCTTCTGCTTCATTCTCGCGATCATCGCGGGCGGTGCCGTCTACACCCGCCAACCGCCGCCGTCGGTCGTCCGGTCGTATGGTGTTTCGTCAGACGCCGGCGGCAACCCGCTCGTCAAGCAGTTGGCTGCATACAACCCGGACGACCAGGCGAAGCGCACGGCGATCAAGCAGGACGTCGAGCACTGGTTCACGATCGAGCCGGTCTTGACCGACGATATCCGCACGTCCCGGCTCGCCAAGAACATCAACGCAGTCAAGGCGAAGATGGTCGGCAACGCGAAGAATCAGTTCGCAACTTGGATCAGCGACGACAAGCCGTTCGACCAGATCACGACCAACCCGAAGCTCGTCCGCGAGACCAAAGTCACGAACGTGTCGCTGCTTGAGGATTCGACGGTCGTCGTCGAGTTCACGACCTCGACTCGGCAATCACCGACCGACAAGCCGGTCGACATCCGCTTCGCGTTGACGATGCGCTACCAGATCATCCCTCCGACCGCGGAAGACGTGCTGGGCACGAATCCATACGGCCTCTACTACCCGTTCTTCACCCTGCAAAAAACCGGCGCATGAAACGAACACGTTCCCTCCTGACCTGGGGCGCGCTCGCGATGGTCGCGGCGTCGGCCAATGCGTTCGCCGCGAAGAATGCAGCGAGTCTGGTTTCCCCGATCCCGAACTTCGACGTCGGCAGCATCATCGGCGATGCGATGAGCCCGGTGAATCCGTACAACTCGGGCGCGGATCCGATCACGATGCCGGGCGACGCGCGCATGGCCGTGTTTTCGTACAGCCGCGACAAGATCTTCCGTGTGATGACTGCGCCGCTGAAGCTGACGACCATCGAGCTCGAGCGTGGGGAAAGCCTGATCAGCGAGCCGGCGATGGGCGACTCGGTGCAGTGGGTTCTCGATACCGACGGCGCGAACCACGTGTACGTGAAGCCGACCAAGCCGGGCCTCGTCAACACGCTGCACCTGAGCACGAACAAGCGCGAGTACGAGCTGACGCTCGTTTCGTCGCCGCTGGGTGGTCTGTTCTATCAGAACGTGCGCTTCAACTACCCGAATTCGCTGATGACGAAGGTACGCGCGCGCGGTAACGCGGCCGGCGACGACCAGGATGCCGAACATCCTGGCCAATCTGACTCCGGCCCGATCGGCGTGTCCCCCGACAAGCTGAACTTCGAGTACTCCGTGTCCGGCACCAACTCGCTCAAGCCCGAGACAGTCTTCGACGACGGCACGTTCATCTGGATTCGGATGCCGCCGCGCACGCCGTTTGCGGTGCCGACCATCAAGGACGGTGGTGACATCGTCAGCCCGAACTTTATCCGCCGCGGCCCGTACATCGTCATCCAGCGACTGGCCGACGAGGTAAAGCTCACGCGACCGGGCGAGGAAGTGACGATCACTCGCGGCCGTCGCGGTCTGTTCGGATTCTGAGGACGGTATGGCAAAGCAGACCGATCCGACCAGCGCGGACGAGAAAGCCCTGTTCAAGGGCAAGGTCCCGCGCAACGTCATCATCGCGGTTGGCGGGATTGCGGCCGTTGCAATCGGCGCGCTGGGGTTTTATACGCAGACCCAACAAGCAAACAAGTCGGAAGAGGAGGCCCTGCGGGCCAAGCGCGAACGCGCTGCTGAAGTGGTCGACAAAAGCAATGGCAACAAGGCCGACGTCGACAAGATCATCGAAGAGCAACAGGCGGAGGCACGCCGGCGCGCAGCTGATGCAGCTGCGGCGGCCAGTGCTGCAGCTGCCGCGAACGCGAAGAAGCCGACGCTGTCGGCTGACGCGGTGTTGCCGAGCGCTGGCACGGCAGACCTCAAAGCCGCGGTCGACCAGGACAGCATCTTTGTGTCGCCGATCTTCCGGGCCGGCGTCAAGGTCAAGGAAGGACAGCCGCAGCAACCGCAGTTGCCGAACGGCATCATCTCGCCGCAACAGATGCTGTTGCAGCAGGCGGCGGCTCAGGACGCTGCGATGAAGGACGCGACGGCGCAGGCCGCACTGGCTTCGCGTGGGGGGCAGGCGGCTGGTCCCATGACCACGCAACAGCGCGATAACGCGTTCTTGCACGACGTCGCGAAGATTAGCGAGGGCGACAAGGATTTCCCGCGATCGGGCTTTGTCGGCCAGTCGACGGGCTGCACGCTGTCGCCGCCGGCAAAGATCCCAGTTCTCTCAAACGAGGAGCTCAACTCGGATCGTCCCGGCACCGCGTCGCTGACCGTCGAGACCGACGTGTACGCGAACAACGGCGATGGCCGATGCCTGGTGATTCCGTGGGGCACTACGATCGTTGCGCCGTACAGCTCGGACATTGAGCCGGGGCAGGAGTCGATTCTCGTCGCTGGCGCAGAAATGCGGCTGCCGAACGGCAAGCACGTGCCGCTGTATGGCGCGCAAGGCGCAGACGGCGACGGTGCGGCCGGATTCAGCGGCCATGTGAACAACCACTTCTGGAAGATCTATTCGACGTCTTTCCTGACCGCCATTCTGGTGAGGCGATTCTCCAGCGGCGACCAGAGCACTACGACGGGCCCGCTTGGCGTCACTCAAGTTGGCAGCACGGGCGGACAGATCGCGGCACAAACGGCGCAGTCGGTGCTCGATCGCTTCAAAAACATCCCGCCGACGATCAACTCCTCGCCGGGCGAGCGCCACTTCATGCTCAAGATCAATCGCGACATGGTGCTCGAACAGTATCGGGGGCCGCGATGATCAGGCGCATGGCATTCCTCACCGCCGTGACTGTCGCGAGCGCATGTGCGCAAGCGGCGGTGATCGCGCAGGTGATCAGCCCGGTGAGCGTCGTCATTCAAGACGGGCAGACGCGTCAGGTCGCGATGTTGCCCGGCAAGCCGGTCTATTACTGCGGCCTCGACGCGTTCGTCGAATGGGCGTCGCCCCTGATCGGGCAGACCGTGCGCAGTTCGCCAAGCACGGGCGTCACCGTATCGATCGACGGCCGCGATGTTGCGCTGGACGATCTCTTCATTGAGCGAGGCTGGCTGCAGCCGCTTGTCCTCGACGACGGCGCGCAGGCGGCGCTCGCTGAGCGGCGGGGCGGTTGGGCGTGCTCCCGCGCGGTCGTCCCGTTCGAGCTGCTGCACACGAATGTCGATCCGAAGATTCTCGCCGGGATCGCGCTGAACGAATCCAACTACCGCGGTCGCGCATGGCCGTGGACGTTGAACGTCGCGGGCCAGGGCTACTTCTTCAAGTCGCGCGAGGAAGCCTATAAGGCGATCGAACTGCTGCTCGCGCGCGAGCGCTGCAATTTCGATGTGGGCCTTATGCAGGTGAACTGGTGCTACCACGGCAAGCGCTTTGCGTCAGCGTGGGATGCGCTCGCACCCGCGACGAACGTTGCGGTCGCGGAAGCGATCCTCACCGAAAACTTCGCTCGCACCGACTCGGTCGCGAAGGCCGTCGCCTATTACCACAGCGCGAACCCCAATCCCGGTCGCTCGTACCTCGCGCGGTTCGTCCGACACCTTTCCATGATCGAGGCAGGCCTGTGAAGCACACGACCAAGACTCTCGCGTGCGCCGCATTGGCGATCGTGTGCGGGGCCGCATCGGCGGCAAATACCGATCCGTTTGATTTCGACTACGACATCCTCGGCGGCATCTCCGAGCGGCCGGCGCTCATCTTCAACGATGGGGAGAAGACCTACATCCAGCCGCGCGCGGGCCAGGTCATCGTCGCCGAGGGCGGCCATACCGAAGGCCCGTACGTGGTTGTCGAGGGTACGCCGTCATCGATCACCTACAAGGTCGGTGCCCACTCGGCCACGGCCCGCTGGAAGAAGGCGAACACGTTCATCGGTGGGAGCGGCGCACTGGCTGCGATGAAAGACGATCAGCCGGCCGGCTTCGATGGCTTCACCAACCGGCTCGTGATGATCGGTACGCGCTCCGCGCTTGCACCTGTCCGCGCTCTTCACGCGTCGATGACGGTTGGCGGCTTCGTCAAGGCGCTCGTTCCGCAGGGCTGGACGGGGTCGGCGCAGAAAGACGTGGACCTGACGACTTCCGAGCAGTTCGGCACGCGTGAGGGCGAAAACTGGATGCAGGCGCTTGATCGCTTGATGACGCAAACCGGGCTGTATGCCGACGTCGATTTCGGTGCGCGACATGTGCGTTTGCATCGCGACGCGCCGAAATCTGCCGCGCTGAACTACGCGTCGTCGGGCCGTGATGTGGACGAGGCCGGGTTGAACAGCGTTGTCGCGCGCGTCACGGCCGAACCGCCGCCGGTGTCTCGCTTGGCTGAACGCTTCGGCGCGCAGGCGATCCGGGACGGCGACGGCACGCACATGCAGATCCGCTTCACGTCGAAGCCGGCCAAGACCGTCACGTTCAAGGCGCCCGATGGGAAGGTGCTGCGCACGAGCTGGGATGACACCACGAGCGTGCTGACGATTGATCGGGCAGAGCGCTTTGTGGTTGCTGACGAGTCGAACCGCGTCGAGGTCATGCGTGATGCGAAGACCGTATACGACTTCGATTTGCCGAACGCGGCAAAGCTCGAGGCGGTGTTCGATCGAGAAGGTCGCACGTACTTCAAGTTCGCTGAGTCGGTCGTTCGGGTCGGTGTGACGGACACACGAAACCTGGGCATCGGCGAGCAGAAGGGGCGTTACTTCATGTTCGAAGGCACGTCCGATCTGTTCACGGTCACAGCCGACGGCAACACGATCCACGTCAAGCGTCGCAAGGAGGTGGTCTACCGCGAAGTACCGGCCGCCACCCTGCAGGCGAACGGAGGGCCGACCTCGTGATGCGCATCGTACCGATCGTAGCGGCGGTGTTGGCGTTCACTGCAGTGCCGAGTCGCGCGGATTGTCTTGACGACGCGGCGACCTTCCATCGCGTGAATCCGCGGCTGCTGCGCGTGATCGCGCAGCACGAGTCCGGGATGCGCCCGGGCGCCGTGAACAGGAACACGAATGGCAGCGAGGACATTGGCCTCATGCAGATCAACACGTCGTGGCTGCCGACGCTGGCGCGCTACGGCATCCGCCGCGAGCACCTCTTCAACGGCTGCGTCAGCGCCTACGTGGGTGCGTGGATCCTCGCGTCGAACGTGCGTCGCTTCGGGCCGAACTGGAAAGCGGTCGGTGCCTATAACGCTGTGACGCCGTCCAAGCAGCTCGTCTACGCCAGCGCGATCTATCGCCGCTTTATGCAACAGGGCCGGTAACCATGCAGAAGACACATTCGAATCAGGCGCGGGTTCGCGCGATCGTTGCGGCGGCGCTGGCCGTGTTGAACATCGCGGCACACGCTGCGACCGATCCCGTCACCAAATCCATCGACACCGACGGCTGGCAGGTGCTTGCCTCTGCGCCGAAAGCGGCGCCGGCGGTTGCAGAGAGCCCGAAGCAGGCGCAGCTGCAGCCGACGCCGGCGAGCACAACCGCGGCCGCGTCGACCGACGTCGCCGCCGTCGTTCTGCCGGGCGCAGGTGCCCCGATCGCGAGCGGTACGCTGACCTTCTCTGTCACGCCGGCGGACGTAAATCTGCGCGACGCGCTTGACCGCTGGCTGCAGCAGCAGGGTTGGCAACTGGCGTGGAAGATCGACGACGACCTGCCGCTGGAGTTCAACGCGTCCTTCAGTGGCGACTTCACCTCCGTGCTGCAGCAGGTGATGAAGGCCACGAACCACATGCGCACGCCGACGCGCGCGTGCCGCCACTCGAATAACGTCATCCGCGTGATCGCACGCGCGGGCAATTGCCAGGATTGAGAACTATGCGTGTTCACCTTTTGAAATCTGCCGTCGCGATCGCGGCCGCGTTGATGGCCGCTGGCTGCGCCGTGACGCAGCAGGACGTCAACGACAGCTACGACGCCGCTCACCGCACGATCTCGGACGCGCTCGGTAAGGGGCCGGCCCCAATGGCGCTGGTCGAGGACGTGCCCACCGCGTTCCTGGGTGACCGGCTGGTGCCGCTCGCCTACGAGGCGACACTGCCCGCCGTGTTCCGCGACAAGACGGTCACATTGCCCGCGAACCTCGGCATCAAGCAGATCGCCACGCTGATTTCGACGGCGACGGGCTATCCGGTGCATCTGAGCCCGGACGTGTTCGTACCGCGCGACTCGCTGGTGCCCGGCCAAACCGAGTCGAAGGGGCAGAACAACGGCACCCGAACCGAAGAGCCGATCTACCGCCAGGCGTTCTCGGGCAAGACCGGCATGTATATGCGGAACATGACGACCGACCTGGGACTCGACTGGTCGTTCGACGGCAGCACGATCAACGTGAACCGGTTCGTCACCCGCATGTACCAGATCGCCGCGATCCCGGGCAAGGTGTCGATCAAGTCGACGATGAGCAAGGGGATGGACACGTCGACCGGCAATCAGTCGGGTAGCGGCGGTGGCGGCAGCTCGGGCGGCAACACCGGGTCGTTCTCGGCGCAAACGTCGACTGGTCGCGAAGGTGACTTCGATCAGATTGCCGCAATCACGGCGGAGATCGACAAGCTGAAATCGCCGATGGGCCGCGTGAGCGTGAACCCGCAGAGCCGCCTGGTGATGGTGTACGACACCAAGGAAGCCGCGGACAACATCGGCTGTTGATGTTCATCCGAAACTGACCCACTTTTTTCATCTAAAACTGACCCACCCCTCAAACATCAGAAACACTAGTTTGGTGCGTCAATCTCCTCGTTTTCTGCGGGTTTGCTCGTTGTTTTTCTTGGGGCAGCCCGCTTTGTGGGCTGCCCCGCCGTGCTGTTCTTGAAGCGCCACGAATCATTCCCCGTTTCGACTATGTGGCAGTGGTGCGTTAGGCGGTCGAGTAGGGCCGTCGTCATCTTCGCATCGCCGAAGACGTTCGACCACTCGGTAAAGCTCAGATTGGTCGTAACGATGATGCTCGTC
Organism: Burkholderia sp. Ac-20344; assembly: GCF_017104975.1. Classification (NCBI taxonomy): domain Bacteria; kingdom Pseudomonadati; phylum Pseudomonadota; class Betaproteobacteria; order Burkholderiales; family Burkholderiaceae; genus Burkholderia; species Burkholderia sp. Ac-20344. Next base: position 29,139 of record NZ_JAAGPP010000095.1, on the reverse strand, counting down.
CTCTCATAAAGCTTCGAGAACAGATGGAAGAGCAAGGCCCCGCCTGTTTGCGTGAAGGGTAGATAGCCAAGCTCATCGAGGATCACGGCGTCAACGTACATCAGTCGATTCGCGATCTGTCCCGCCTTGCCCGCTGCTTTCTCAAGTTCTAGCTGATTGACCAGCTCCACGGTTGTAAAGAAGCGGACGCGCTTGGCGTGTTGCTGCACGGCCTCAATACCAAACGCGGTCGCGAGGTGTGTCTTGCCAGTGCCAGGACCACCGATAAAGACGATGTTCTGTGCCGACTCGCAGAACTTGATCGTGTGCAGTTCCCGCACCAGATTTTCATCAAGGTTTGACTGACTGAAGTCGAAGTTGGCGATGTCTCGATGAGCGGGGAATCGCGCAGCCGTCATCTGATAGTTGATCGAACGGACCGCTCGCTCCGCGATCTCTGCTTTCAACAAGGCTTGCATGAACGCCTCCGGAGCAAAGTCGCTGTGTCTCGCCTGAGCCAGCAGTTCCGGCCACGTTTGGGCCATACCGTGCAGCTTCAACGCCCTCAGCTGGGCGGCAGTTTCATTCGACATGACCATCCTCCTCGTTTGGGCGTGGGCGGAGCTGTTCGTAGCGGTGAACGTCAGCTAATGGCTCGATTTGCAACGTCAGTGCGGTTTTGACCTTCTCGCCCTTGCGGGCTGGTGGGGATTTGAGCCGGGCAAGGATATTCAACACGTGCTCCCCGCTGGGGCGGCCTGACTCTAAAGCCAGCTCAACCGCAACTAACACGGCGTCGAGGCCGTGAATCGGGGTTGCGGCCAACACTTGAACCATTACGCGATCGCCACCTTCTTGTCGTAGGAGGTGACGCTGCAGGCGCAGCATTGGCTCGGGCATGGTTAGGAACGGTGCACCGTTCCTTAATGCACCGGGTTTCCGCGTTACTAGATTGACGTAGTGGCGCCAGTCGTAGAACGTCTGGTAGCGGTCAAAGCTCCGAGTATGTCGGGCGATTTCTGCGCCATCTGCCACGATGCTCAGGAAGGCCGGATACGTACGCAAGCTGACGACGTGGTTCGCATACTCGGTCGGCACGCTGTAGCGATTGCGCTGGAAGTGGATCAGGCTGGTTGCTGATACCCGCACCGGCTGCTCGATGTAGCCGTCGAAGGGCTTCGGGTTTTGCATCAACCGCGGCTGTTCGTCTTGCAGTGCTTCTGCCACCGTCAACTCAGGCCATTGAGGATGCCTCAGTTCGTGCCATGCCTGACGGCAGCGCTCCGCTAGCCATATATTAAGGACATCGAGTGACTCCCAACGCATCCGGATTGCCTCATGCCAGATCTGGCGACGACGATCCTGAACGTTTTTCTCGACGACTCCTTTCTCCCAGCCAGCGGCTCGATTGCAGAATTCGGGCTCGAACAGGTAGTGGTTGCACATTGCATGGAAACGAGCGTTGATCGCCCGCTCCTTGCCGGGGCCAACTTTGTCGACCGCAGTTTTCATGTTGTCGTAAATGCCGCGACGCGGCACTCCGCCGAACGCGACGAAGGCGCGGGCGTGCGCATCGAACAACATTTCGTGACTTTGGGTGTGGTACCCAACCAGCCAGAATGCCCGGCTTGCAGCGAGCTTTACATGTGCCACTTCGAGGCGCCGGCGCAGCCCACAGATGAAGACGTATTCGCAGCTCCAGTCAAACTGGAACGCATCCCCATATTCGAATGACATAGGCACGAACGCACCGCGCTGCGGACCTTCATCCCGCTCCTGTTTCCAGCTCCTCACGAATGCGCAGACGCGTTGATAGCTCCCGTCGTAGCCAGCAGCGCGCAACTCCTCGTACATCTGTGTTGCTGTCCGCCGATCCCGTTTCGGACGGCGTGAGTCAGCAATCAACCACTGACGCAGTTGTTCTGCCCAAGCGTCGATCACGCTCTTGCTGGCACGTTTCGGATACTTTGGCTCGCCAGTGGACGGCTCTCGAAGCCATCGTCGGATCGTGTTTCTGGACAGCCCGGTACGTCGAGAAATGTCCCGGAGAGGGACGCCATCGCGGAAGTGCATCCGCCGGATTTTGGCCAACATGCTCACCGTAATCACTCCGGTTCTCCTGCTTGGCGTCCCAAGCAGGCATTCGAACATGTGGGTCAATTTTCGATGAAAAAACTTGCTGCAAACGGGTCAGTTTTGGTCGGCTATCAACAGGAGTGTGCTCATGTTTGGTCTCTATCCTGCTGGTGTCCGTTGGGCCCAGACCTTTACCGCGTCGACCGACGCGAAATCGCTGCAGAAGCTTCTCGTCGAACATGGCGGATGCACGGCGGCACTTTTCCACCAACCGTTCGGTGTCCAGCGAGGCGCCGTCATCGCGCAACGCGATGGTCTGTTCGTGATGGCCCATGCGATCGAAGCCGACGAGGCTGAGATCGTCGTTACACCGGGCGTCGAGCTGCAGAACCTGTTGTGGTCGTTCGACTCGGGGTACTCGGGTCAATGGTCCGGCCGCGAGCTGCAGATTCTCACGGGTTGTCCCGATTGGGATTCGGTGCTCAAGCAGACGTCGGACGTGTTCCGTCGGCTCTGTGGAATCGTGGAGGCAGCGGTTGCCGGCACGTTGGGCAAGCCGGCTTCCCGGCCTGAGCCGACGCTCGCCGTCGATGACGACGAAATCCCGTTTTTCTTTCCCGATGAATATTCGCAGCCCATCTCACTTTCGGAGATCCAGTCATGCGACCTCTGAGACTGCTGCTCGAAGGGTTCACTGGCGTCCGGGACGGGATGAAGCGCGACAGCGTGGAACTCGATCTGGAGTCGTTGCCCAATGGGTTGATCGCGTTGACGGGGCCGAACGGCGCCGGCAAGACGACGATCATGGACAACCTGCACCCGTACCGAATCATGCCGTCGCGCGCGTCGAAGCTGTCCGTTGATGCGTTCTCGTACTGGGATCACGTCTGCGGCGTGCAGGCGCGTAAGGAGTTCGAATGGGAGCACGACGGCCTGCGCTATCGGTCGACCTTCGCATTCCGCAAGCCGGGCAAGACGGGCAAAGCGGATTACTTCCTGTTCTATCGCTCGATGGACGGGGAGTGGCGGCCGGTCTCGCTTCCGGATGGCACCGTGTCGGACGGTAAGAGCGAAACCTACGATCGATGTGTTGACGCGATCTGCGGCTCGCTTGAATCGTTTTTCACGAGCGTGTTCTCGGCACAGAACCGACGACCGCTCGCGTCCTACGGCGCGACCGAGATCAAGGCGCTCCTCGCGGAGCTGTTGAAGATCGATCACCTTCGTGCGTTGTCGACGAAAGCTGCCGATGTCGCGAAAGTACTCGGCCGGCAACTCGGTGTGGTGCAGCAGGACCTCACCGCGTTCTCTGGCAAGCGCGAGCGTGTCGAAGAGATGCGCAAGGCCATCGCAACCGACGCAGCTGATATCGCCGCGGCACGGGAAAAGCGTACGACCGCCCAAGCGGAGATCGCCACGCTGACGCAACAGCACGCCGTGCTCGTTGCCAAGCAAGGCGAGAACGCTGGCACGGCGGCGCGTTTGGGTGAACTCGGTGCGCGGCGCGGTGAGGTGCAGGTCTCGCTTCAGACGTTGGAGCGAGACAAGCAGGTCGAAGAGAAGCGCTTCATGCAACGCGCAGCGGCGCTGCGCGAGACCATCGCAGGCCACGCAGCTGTCGTTCGGCAAGCCGACCTGATCCGCGGTGCCGCGGCTGCCCGCGACGAAGCCCAGCTTTGTCTCGGAAAGGCCGAAGCACTGGTCCAGCCCCTACAGCAGGCGATCGACGAGCTTGATGCGAAGCGGTTGCGCGCGGCGACTGTCGAGTCGACGCTCTCCGGGTTGGAATCGGAGGGTACGACAAAGGCAGTCCTGATTCGGAACCTGACCGAGCAATCGTCGGTGGTCGGGTCGGTGCCGTGCGCAGGGCTGGATATCCATGCGACGTGCCCGCTGCTCGCGCAAGCGAGGAGTGCAGCGCATCAAGTGGACGTTCAAACCGTCTCGCTGATGGATCTCCGGACGCGCTATCGACAACACAAGTCGGAGCTGGACCAACTTGCGCCGGCCGTCGCAACGCTGTCGGTGAAGCGTACCGAGCTTCAGCGTGTGAACGCGGAAGTCACGGCCGCACGTCAGGCGCTTCAGCGTGCGACCGAGCTTGGTGCCCGGAAGCCCTTGCTGGACGCTGCCGAGGCGGGGCTGACGAAGGCCCATGCCGAACTGGAATCGCTCGATGTAGAGCGCAACGAGGCGACCGCCCGTCGGGAGACGGAGTCGACGCGCCTTAATGGGCTGTTGCGTGAGGTCGAAGCGGAGGTGTCGCGCCTGGCGGCGGTCGATGTGACGCAAGCGATTGCGGACGTCGATGGTCAGTTGGTCGCCCGTCGCGATCTTTGCACGGGACTGGATGCGCGGATCGAAGCATTGATCCGGAGCCAGGCGACACGCGAAGCAACGATTGCCGTTCTCGAGCGTGAGCTGGAGGGGTTTTCGGCGACGCAGGCGCTCGCAGAGCGCATCTCCGACGAGATCGCGAAGTGGAAGCTGCTCGCGAAAGGGCTGGGTAACGACGGCGTGATCGCGTTGACGATCGACGACGCGGGCCCGGCACTGACGCAGAAGGTGAATGACCTGCTGCTCGCGTGCTACGGCACGCGATTCACGGTCGAGATCCAGACCCAGCGCACCTTGGCCAATGGTGAAACGCGCGAGGGCTTCGAAATCCTCGTGCACGACGCCGAAAACGACAGCAGCAAGGGGGTCGGCGTGATGTCGGGTGGTCAGAAGGTGTGGATCAACGAAAGCCTGACACGTGGAGTCGCTCTGTATATCGCGGGCAACGCGGGACAGCCGTACGAGACGCTCTTCAGCGACGAGTCGGATGGACCGCTTGATCCCGATCGCAAGGTGCAGTTCATGCGCATGAAGCGCGAGGTTCTGCGTCAGGGAGGGTATTCGCGGGAGTTCTTCATCTCGCAAACGCCAGACCTGATTGCGGAGGCCGACGCCGTCATCGACGTGGCCGCACTCGCGAGGTAGTGCAGCACACATTTTTAACCCTGGTGGGGAACGTTCCCCACAGGGGCGTTCCTCGCCTTTTTTCTTTCCGAGGAACGCAATGAAACTGAAGTCCAAATCGGCTGCGCTGGTTCGAAGCCTGACGGTCTCGATCCGTCCGAAGCCCACTCGCATGGGAACGGAGCACGTCTACGAGCTGAACGGCTCGCGCCTGCGCGACGTGCTCATCGACGGGCGCTGGGTAACGGTGGCGGCTACGGCCGTCGTCGCGTCCTGAACCGTCGACGGAGGAAGGTTCGATGAACGATCTGACGAATCTGGTGATGCTGTTGATTGCGATGCACGGCGGCGGCGAGCCGCCGGCGTCTGCCTACCGCTACGCAGTGGTTGCGCAGGCCGCCGCCGAAAGGCGGCAGCCCATGAGAACGGATGCGGTCATCTGCAAGGATGGCCAAGTCCACACCTTTCCGGCAGGGCATCCGAAGCCCTGCATCTGAACCCCTGAACGTCGGCCCCATTCTCGAGAGAGAGCGGGGCCGCTTTTTTTGAGACCCCTGAATGCCACTTTTGAATATTGATCTGGCGCATCTCGCGTCGGACATCTTGCCGGAAGGTGCTCGCGATTCGTTCTACGCGATGTCAGTCCGGGCGCGCTTGGCCACCCTCGCCATTGCTTCGGAGGGAGCCGGTAACACGTCGGTGCGCGATGTTGCACTGCACGCGTTGTCGGTGATTGACATGCCGGCGTACGTGGGGATTTCGGCGATCCGGACTGCGCTTCAATCCAGCAGCGCGCTTCTGCGCAGTCCCGTCGATCGCTTTGGCTTTCTCGTCGCAGTCGCCAGTTCGACTGTCCCGCAGAAGGAAGGATTTGCCGAGTACACCAAGTGGCCGCGGAAGGAGTGTGATCGCTGGCTTCTGACCGTAACCGCCCGTGATGTGGCGAAAGCACTGGCGAGCCGCTAGCTCACTCGCCAGTTCGCGTCGATGGCGCATCTGAAGGTCACGCTCACGGAACGTGAGCAAGGTCGTTCCTTTAGTTTTCTTACCTATGGAGATCATTATGAAGAAGCAAATCGGTTGGGCGGTTCTGGTGGCGTGGTTGTGCTGTTGTGTATCGATCGCCCTAACTAGGCGTGCGCACGCGCAACCCGTGCCGCAGATCGAAGTTGCGTTCTCGCCGGATGGCGGAGCGGAGAGTCTCGTGCTTCGCACCATTGCCTCTGCCCGTCAGTCGATTCGAGTGCTGGCCTACTCGTTCACCGCGCCCACGGTAACGCGCGCGCTCATCACCGCGAAGCGTCGCGGCGTTGACGTCGCGGTCACTGTCGACGCGCGCAGCAACTTCGACGAGGACCGTAGCGGCCGCGCTCGTGCTGCCCTCGGCGCGCTCGCATACGCCGATATTCCGGTTCGCGTCGTGAGCGCTTATCCGGCAACCCACTCGAAATATTTCGTTGTCGATGAGGCGACAGTCGAGACCGGCAGCTACAACTATTCGCAACAGGCGGCCCGGTACAACGCGGAAAACGTCATCGTGGTGCGAGGTGACACCCGTGTCGCCGATGCGTACCTGAAGAACTGGGAGGCGGTGTCGGCGCGCGGCGAACTGTATCGCGCGCCCTGATTGTTTCATTTCTCTCAACCCACGCGGGAACAGCTCCCGCGTGGGGCTGTTCCCGCGATTCTGGAGCAGCACATGTTTTCTGAAATTCTGGTGAAAATGGAGGCGGCAATCGACGCGCTCGTCGCGTTGATTCGACAGGGGTACACACTCTCGAACGCGTTGAGCGGGGGCAAGGACTCGACCTGCACGGCGATCCTCATGTTGGAGGCGGTGCGGCGCGCCGGCGCCGAGGTGTCGCGCGAGCATTTCGTGACTAGTGCGGACACGACGATCGAAAATCCGAGCATGCACTGGCACTTGCAGGCCATGCTTGACGAGATCCGAGATGCTTATGCGGCCTCTGGCGCGCCGGTATCGGTGCACGTTGCGAAGCCGTCCCTGTCGTCGCAGTTTGTTGTCGCGACGATTGGCCGCGGCACGCTTCCCCGCACTCCGGAGAACGGCGTGAAGAACGGGAAGCGGATACGTGCCTGCGCTGCTGACTGGAAGGTCGACCCGCAAAACCGAATGCGTGTCTCGCTCGAGCGATCGGCGGCCGCCGGAGGCGGTCGCGAAGTGGTCACCGTGCTTGGCAATCGGTTCAGCGAAAGCGGCACTCGGTCTGCGGCGATGATCGGTCGTTGTGAGAGCGCGCTGAAGCCCGTTCGAAACGCGGACGGCTATCTGACGCTCTCGCCGATCGCGGAATGGTCGACCGACTGCGTGTGGTCGATGCTTGCGCTCTTCGGGGAGGGTGCCGACAGACCTTTCCCGTCGCTGGTGTCCGGCGAGTCGGTACGGCGCCTGTCGGAGTTGTACCGCGCTGGAAACGAGGGGACGTGTGGCGTGATTCTCGGCGAGGGCGGTGCGCGGTCGCCGTGCGGCAGCCGATTTGGTTGAGCATTTTGTTGCGTGACTGGCGAACGTGATCGCTCGATGGAGTCAATGGTGAGGGAGGTGGATCACCAGCATCTGGAGGGCCTGAATCGATTCCGGAACTACCTGGTCGCGGTGCAGTGGGATCTCCGCCGTCGCGAGCTCGTTGGTCGGAAGCTGAGCGATGCCGGGTACCTGGCGGTAAAGCCGGACGTCCTGTCGTATATGGAACGCGTCCGACTGCTGCAGTACCTGCACACGCTCGACGTGCTTGAAGTCGAACGGGCCGAGCGGCATGAGGGAGCGTTGGCTGCGGGCGAGATCCCTGACACGCCGGAGAACCGGGCGCTTTGTGACGTGCAGTTCGAGATGGTCACGCCGGCGCAACTGGTGGCGATCGATTTCTACCTCTCGATGCACCACTATGCGCCGCACGCCTTTCCGGCGCTTTCGGTCTGGTTCGACGTGCGTCGGCTCGGGCGACGATACCCCGTCCCCGTCCCCGTCCTCGAGCCGTTGGCGAAGATCGACATCCCGCACCACGGGTGGTTCTTCGTCGGCGCGTACGATGCCGAGGTGCCCACGGATGGGCTTCGCGACTATGCCGCGGAGCAGTGGAATCGTTACACCCATCCGGGGCGGCCGAGCCGCTATGCGCGCACGAAGTCTGGCGAGCAGATCGTCTATTTCGAAGAGAGTGACCAGTTCGAGGTGGACAGCGAGGCAGCATGCGCATTCGTGACCTGCAGCTTCGATGCTGGCTGGTCGGTGAAGGCGCAGCTGCATTCGGGGATGGAGTCGGCCCGTTTCTGGTTGAACGAAGGGATCGTGCGCCTGCCGGCCGGGATGGCCGGTCGGTATCAGGAGATGGCGAAGCGAGGGCAGTATTTCGCCCACCTCGCCGAGCGACACAACCTGACCCCGGAAGAGCTGGACCGATTTCTCGTCGACAATGCGATCTCTGACTCCGAGCACCGTACGACGCTGAATCTGGCGCCGGTCGATCTGTTCTCGCAGGCCGCATGACGGAAAGTATTCTTCGACACAGCCCGGCACTCACGTGCCGGGCTTTTTTTTCGTCAGCTGCCTTCGGATCGAGTCTTACATCCCGAGTGTGTAAGCATGGATGATCGCGTAAATGTGATACACGCAAGTCAAAGCCATTGCGGTAGTCATCTTCCGGTCGCTTCGACGGGCCGGCGACTGATCGCTGATAAACACCATTGCCTCAAGCGCTGCGCGTGCCAGGTCAAGTATGGACTTCATTGTGTGATTCCTCTCCACGTATAGGGCACGAAGTGCGCCCTCTCAATGAATCAATACGACAATGCCCCGAGATGTTTCACCCCCCCCTTGCGAAATAAATCTCGACTGGCACCGGTCCGATGTTGGCCGATTCCGCCGTGCGCGTCCGATCGGCGTGGCGACACCTCGACGAGGTGTCGTTGTCACCGACCTACAAGGCTTCTTACGAGTTGCTGGAATCGGGGCTGTTCAGCAATGCGGCGAGGTCAGCGTCCGGCGACGTCGGGGTGGAATGCGCTGTCAGGATCCGCGCGCGGCCGATTACGAGGTTCCGAGAGTCGATCGAGATGCGCTCGATATGTCGGCCGCGCGCAGCGCGCTCGGGGGTTTGCTGGAACGGATGGCCGCGATGGATGTAGTCTTCGAGGTCCGGCTCGCCTAAAACGACCTGGTGCGTTTCGTTCTCGGTCAGCGCGACGCAGAGCATTGCGAACGGGATTCCAGCCAGGTCCCGATCGGCGATTCGATTGAGGACAGCGTCGCGCGCCTGGTGATCTGCAGTCAGGATGCCTTGCGAGCCCTTGTGGTTGTCGATCTGGACGACAATTTGCGTGGCCTTCGGACGGCGGGCGATGAGCCTGTATCGGCAGATCGCCAGATCGCCGCCCGTGAAGTAGATGAGGTCGGTGTAGCGCGTTACGTAGTCCATAGGAACACTCCGATAACAAAGAAGCCAGCGAGAGTGCTGGCTTCTTCAGGCTATCGAGGTGGCCGAGAAGTCAAGTCGCGCCGTTGGCTTGCTGAGCGGGCTGGAGGGTGGCGCGAATGCGGATCACGGTCCGTTGGCTTGTGAGGCCCAGCGTGTGCATGACGTCATCGTTGCTCCGGCCGGCGAGCAGGAGGCGGCGAGCGAAGGTGTTGCGAAGGATGCGCGGGCTCATGTCGGGGACGCGGATGTCGACCGATAGCAGCTCGTCGCGAACGATCCGGCCGAGCATCTCGTCCGTCATCGGCCCGCCGGCGCGGGGCGACGGGAACAGCAGGGCGCAGGCGGCCGCGGCCGTGTGGTTCCTCCATCGTTCCAGCACCGGCTGCGCGAAGTCTTCAAGGTTGATCCGACGCGCCTCGCGCGGGCCCCGCTTGGGGACCAAGATGTGCGGCCGTGCCGGCGATAAGTCGAGATCGCCGCTTGCCGCCTGTCGAATTTCCTGCGCGGTGATGCCTGTCGAAAGCAGCAGCGCGACGATCGCGCGATTGCGGACCCCACGCTCGTCGAGGCCGTCGAGCGTGGCAACCGAGTCCTGCAGCCGGCGATCGTCAGCCTCCAGCAAGTACACCGGGACGGGTTCGTCCTCTGGCCAGCTCTGTGCCAGGGCATAGGCGGCCGCAGGGTTGGTTTTCCGGACACCGATGTCGACCAGGTGCCGACCGAGCCGGTCGAGCAGCTTCTGGTACCGCAGTCGGGTCGTGGTGCCAGGCTTACACCGCCGATCAAGGTCAGCGAAGAACGTCTCGAGCTGATCAACGCTGAAGGTGGCCAGCGTCCGGTGGGAGGTCGCGAGGTGACGCATGAAGCGCTCGAACATGGCTTCATGCTGGACGATCGACCTCGGGGAGAATGCGCGGCGGTCGGCTCCGGCCGCTTCAGTGCGCTGCCACTGTTGGTACGCGTCGGTCGGTGCCGACAGCCAGAGAGTCGGATCGTCCATTTGACCTTATATACTGAATATTGGGTACCCCAAGCATAACGCGAATCTACGATTCGCGTCCCTGGTCTGCAGGAGGGTGGGGTGCTTCGGCCGTTTCGTCTGCGCGCCCGCCCGGATGGCGTCGGCGCCTTGCGAGCGTTTCGTCGCATCGTCCGCGTTTGCTTCACACACTCGAAGCAAGCCGCCGGCATTCGCGTTTGGTTGGGCCAACGAGGAGCTCACACTTCACCGGCCGGCGAAGGCATACGCTTATGCTCCCGGATACATTCATAGGCGATCGGCAACGGCGCTCCGGAGAGACGCCAGTCGATGAACCCGTTGAGGTCGACGCCCGGCAACGTAGTAGGCCCGATTCGCGGAAGGGCGGCGACGACCATCGCCTCGTTTCTGCACTGGAATGCGAGGTCCGAAAACGCCTGCTCTTCGATTTCGAGCAGGACTCGCCATGTGGGGCCAAGCGTCAACCCTGAATTGAGGTGGCGCTCCGTGAGCGACATCACGATGCGACGCAAGTCGTCCGTGGCGCGTGCGACCGCGTGCTCGAACAGCACTGGGTCGATCGCCGGATTGAAGGTTGCGGGGGTGTCGGACAGTGCCATGAAAAAGCGTGGTGATGCGCGGCGGGCCGCGTTGAGCATGCCCGCCTCGGTTGTGAGTGATTGAATGTATCGAGTGTCAGCGTGCAATTCAAGGTTGGGCAGCCGGTGCCGCGATCTGAAACTGCGTGCGGTCCTTGCCGTCGATCCACGCCGGCGGCCGCCCGCGACCGCTCCAGGTCGCGCCGGTACCGGGGTCGCGATATCGCGGTTCAGCGGTTTTGCGCTGCCGTGCCTTGCTCACGCCGAAAATCTCCCTCGTCGAGAAGGTGAACTCGTCCACGAGCCGTTTGACTTCTTTCAGTACGGTCGAGCGCTCTTCCGCTTGGACTGCCTGAATTTCCGCGTCAATGGCAGCGCGTTGTGCGAGAAGCTCTTGGTAGGTCGACATCATTTCTCCAGTCGTGGTTAGAACATCGATACCAACCAGCATACGGAGCAATCCAGGAAGTCAAGCTTTGGCGACCGCACACTGTCGAGCGCGCCCAGGCGTCTATGACGGGTAGAAAGTCTGCTCAGCAGAAGTCCCGCGACGTTGTCGGTAGGGCGCCGAGCAATTCGGTTCGGTCGACCAATTTGCTAGCGATCAGGTGCCGCACTTCTCCCTCGACCTGCCAGACGCCGTACACCGCGAGTAAGTCGGCGCCAAGCGCTTCCTTCCGATACTGCTCAAACAGCGATGACCACAGGATCACATTGACCTGGCCTGTTTCATCCTCAAGCGTCATAAACAGCACACCATTGGCCGTCCCAGGCCGCTGCCGGACCGCGACCAGTCCACACGCGCGCGCGAGCTGTCCATTGCGCAGCGTCGCGAGCTGCTCAGCGGACTGCAGACGATCTAGTGCGAGGCGATCGCGCAGCAGCGCCAGCGGATGCCGTCCGAGCGTGAAGCCCATCGCACGATAGTCCGTCACGATCTCGGTTCCCTCGGTTGCTTGCGGAAGCGCCGGCACCGTGTCGTCTCGTTCGGTACCGCGCAGAAGATCTCGATCAGGCACGGCGGCGGCCGCCAACCAGAGCGCCGCGCGTCGATTCCCGCCGGCGAGCGCTCGCAGTGCGTTCGCGCGCGCGAGCACCTGCAGGTCATGGCGATCAAGTTGTGCCCGGCGCGCGAGATCCGCGACGTCGACGAACGGGCGCACCGCTCGCGCGAGCTCGATTCGACAGGCCGTGTCGTCGCGCATCCCGTTCAGCAGTGAGAAACCGAGTCGTACGGGCGCCGATGTCGTCGGCCCTTCGATCGCCGAATCCCACGTACTCACGTTGACGTCGACGGGCAGCACCTGGACGCCGCGCCGCTTCGCATCCTGCAGCAGCTGCGATGGCGTGTAGAAGCCCATCGGCTGGCTGTTCAGCAACGCGGCGAGGAAGATTGCCGGCTCATGGCGTCGCAACCAGGCACTCGAGTAGACGAGCAGTGCGAAGCTGGCCGCGTGGCTCTCCGGGAAGCCGTATTCGCCGAAGCCCTTGATCTGCGCGAAGATCGACTCGGCGAACTCGCGATCGTAGCCGCGCTCGAGCATGCCGCTCACGAGACGTTCTTGGTACGGCTCCAGTCCCCCCTTGCGCTTCCATGCCGCCATCGCGCGGCGCAGCTGGTCGGCCTCGCCGGCAGAGAAGCCGGCCGCCAGCATCGCGACCTGCATCACCTGCTCCTGGAAGATCGGCACGCCAAGCGTGCGCGCCAGCGCCTTCTCCATGCCTTCCGACGGAAACGTGACGGGCTCCAGCCCCTGGCGCCGGCGCAGAAACGGATGCACCATCCCGCCTTGCACCGGCCCCGGCCGCACGATCGCGACTTCGATCACCAGATCGTAGAAGCACTGCGGCCGCAGGCGCGGGAGCATCGACATCTGCGCGCGCGATTCCACCTGGAATACGCCCATGCTGTCGCCGTCGCAAAGCATGTCGTAGGTCGCCTTGTCCTCGGCCGGGATGTCCTGCAGCTCGAACGTCTCGCCGCGTTTCTCCGAGATCATGTCGAGCGCGCTGCGCACCATCGATAGCATGCCGAGCGCCAGGACGTCGATTTTCAGGATGCCAAGCGCCTCGATGTCGTCCTTGTCCCATTGGATGATCGAGCGGTCCTCCATCGCTGCGTTCTCGACCGGTACGAGCCGCGTGAGCTTGCTGCGGCTGATCACGAAGCCACCCGAGTGCTGCGACAGGTGACGTGGATAGCCGAGCAGCTGCGCGGCAAACGCGGCCCACTGCTGATTGAGTGGCGCTTCGGGATCGAGGCCGGCCTCGGCGAAGCGCTGCAGCAGATCTGCGCGCGAATCGAACCAGTGATGCTGCTTCGCGACCCGGTCGACGATCTCTGGATCCACCCCGAGCGCCTTGCCGGCCTCGCGCAGCGCGCTGCGCGGCCGGTACGTGGTGACGGCCGCCGTCAGCGCCGCGCGATCGCGGCCGTACTTGCGGTAGATGTACTGCATCACTTCTTCGCGGCGCTGGTGCTCGAAGTCGACGTCGATATCCGGCGGCTCGTTGCGCTCCTTGCTGATGAATCGCTCGAACAACATGGATTGGCGCGATGGGTCGACCTCGGTCACGCCGAGTGCGTAGCAGACGCACGAGTTCGCGGCAGATCCGCGGCCCTGGCACAAGATGCCGTTTTGGCGCGCGAACTGCACAATGTCGTAGACGGTCAGGAAATACGCCTCGTACTTCAGGTCGGCGATCAGCTGCAGCTCGTGCTCGATCTGCGCCTGGACGTCGACCGGGATGCCGGCGGGGAAGCGCCGCCGCGCACCGATGTAGGTCTGCTCGCGTAGGTATGTCGTCGCGTCGGTACCGGCCGGTACCAGTTCGTCGGGATATTCGTACTTCAGGTCGTCGAGGGAAAACGTGCAGCGTTGCGCGACGCGCACGGTCTCCTCGAGCGCACCGGCGGGATAGAGGTTGGCGAGCCGTAGGCGCGATCGCAGGTGACGCTCGGCGTTCGGCGCGAGCTCGTACCCGCACTCGGACACCGGGCGGCCGACCCGGATACCCGTCAGCACGTCTTGCAGCGGTTTGCGCGACCGGACGTGCATCAACGGCCAGCTGGTGGCCACCACGGGTACGCCGTGGCGTGCGGCGACGCGCTCGACCACGCCGCGGTGGATGTCGTCCATCGCCCGCGCGTGCAGCGTCAGCGCGATCCAGGCGCGATCGCCGAACACGCGTGCGAACCATTCGACCTGGGCGTCGAGGCGTTGCTCGTTGGCCGGGAAGTCGGGCGAGAGAATTGCAACACAGTCGGGCAGCGAACGCAGGTGTGCATTCGGCGCTTCCGGATGCTCGAGATCGAGTGGAGCCAAGCGGTACGTGCCTTTTTTTCCACGCATGCGGCCGAGCGAGATGAGCTCGCAGAGGTTGCCATAGCCGTCGCGATTCATCGCGAGCGCCGTGAACGCGAGCGCCGGCGTGCCGTCGGCGGCCGTCAGCCGGAAGTGCGAGCCGATGATAAGCGGTAGGTAGGCCGCCTTCGCCTCGACGTGCGCGCGTACGACGCCGGCCAGCGAGCACTCGTCGGTGATCGCAATTGCGCTGTAACCCAGCTGCGCCGCGCGCGCGACGAACTCCTCGGCGCGCGATGCGCCGTGTAGAAAGGAGAAGTCGGATGCGGTCTGCAGCTCAGCGTAGTCGGGCAGGGTACCGTAGCTCGCGGCGCTCATCGCGGATCAGCCAAACAAACCGTGTAGGAAAAAGCGCGCTTCGCTTTCGTCGCTGGCCGTCGGCCGCTCCTTGTAGATCCAATAACAGATACCGCTGTCGTCCTCGGCGACGAAGTAGTCGCGGGTCACGGTCTGCCCGTCCTGCCAGCCGCCTTCGATGCGCTCGCCGGGCGACACCATGCGCAGCGGTGTGCCGTAGAACGGTCGATGCGCGCGCATCAAGAGCGGTACCGGCTTGTCGAGTAACCACGCGGGGCGCGGCAGATCCGCCGGCACAGGCTGGGCCTTCGGTGCATCGCGCATCGGCATCCATCGGGCGGCCACTTCCGGCCGGTAGTCGGCCATGGGAGCCGGGACGAGCACATTCTCGGCGCCGAGCCGCGCGGTCAGCAGTTCGAGCAGCCGCGCGTGATCCTGCGGTGTGCCGCCAGGATCCGGAAACAGCGAATCGCTCGGCGCGGCCGCATCCTGTACACGGCGCGCGACGAGTCGCACGGCGATCACCGGCCCGGCGAGCTCGACGTGCGCGAGGCGTTCCTTGACGAGCCGGGTGAGGTGTTCCTCGAACCGCGTGGGGGCTCCCAGCGCGATTTCGATCTCGGTCGGCGCGATCGCCTCGCGGCCGCGCTCGTGCTCGAGCAGCAGCGCGAACGCGGTGACGTCCAGCTGCTTCGCCGTCAGCCAGCCAGTCAGCTGCAGAATGAGCCGCTTGCCGACGAACAGCAGCGCCTCGGCGTGCTCGACGCGGTCCATCAGTTCGACACGCGTGTCGAACGACGGCGGCATTTCTAGCCAGTCGTACGCGGCCGGCGCGGTGCCGGCCACCTGGTCGAGCCAATCGAGCAGCGGTGTGCCGCACCGCTTCTTCAGGCCGGCGCGCGGCAAGCGCTGCAGATCCGCGAGCGTTTGACAGCCCAGGTCATCGAACCACGCTGCATATCGTCGAGCGTCGGGAGCGACGGCGAGCGACACGCGCGCGAGCGCGCGGCGCAATGACCTCGCGGACAGCGCGAGACCGCCACGCAGGCCGCGGGCGATCATCCACGCGGCCGGACCGCTCGACGCAACGGATACAGCCGCAGTGACGCCGAACGATGCAGCGATGTCGCGCACGCGCTGGCGCAGCGCCCGGATGCCGCGGAAGAGACGCAGGCTTGCGGTAACGTCGAGCAGCACGACGGCTTCCCCCGCATCGACGACATTCGGCGTGAACTGCAGGAGCGCATAGGCGACGCCGAGCACGAGCTCTCGCTCGCGCGCGGCGTCGCGCTCGCGGATCTGCGCGTCCGGCGCGAGCGACAGCACGCCACCGCGGCGCATGCCGGCGACCACGCCGAGCGCACGCGCGGCGCGATCGAGCGCCACGACGCGGCCGCCCTCCAGCACGACGAGCCCGCGCGCATCGTCAGGCGACGGCGCCGGCGATCGCGGCCGGAACACTTCGAGATTGAGGTGCGGCGGATGCACGCCGATCCAGACTTGCATGGCGGTTCAACAAAATCGGCGCGGGGGACATGGAAACGAACAGTGGCGTGTCGCGTGCCGGTCCGCGGCGCTTCACGAACGTGACGTCGATGCCGTCACGCTTCGGCGCCAGCGCGAGCCGCAAGGGTGCCGGCGACGCGTCGCGCGCGGCGGCTGCCGGCCGGAAGAGGTAGAACAGCGCCTGGCCGCTCTGCGCGGCCAGGTTGAGCCGCCGCAATGCGTCCGCACGGACATGCGACTGCCAGAGCAGCACTGCAGCGCACGTGCCGGCGCGCAGCGCCTGTTCGGCGGCCCACAGTGCGTCGGCCGTGCGCGGCGCCGGCAGCGTCACGAAGCCGGACGGATCGATGCCCCAATACGCGAGCGCCAGCGGTTGCAGAGCGTGCGGCGGCTGGATCAGCATGACCGGCTTGCCGGCCGCGCGCGCGAGCACCGGCGCCAGCAGCCGCAGCTCGCCGATTCCAGGCTGCGGCGCGAGCAGCTCGATCAGCGCGCCGGCCGGCCAGCCGCCGCCGGGCAGTTCGGCCGTCAGCTCCGGATGGCCCGTGTCGACGCCGCGCACGCTCGAGCGCGCCAGCTGGCTGGCTCGCCAAAGGGCCGGGTGAATGACTTCAGGATGGGCGAGGGCGGGGTGCATGGGGTCGGTTACGCAAAACACTGTATGTTTGTACAGTATATGGCAGAGATAACCGCCCCTCCAACCCCCGCGTTTACGCTGCGAGCTGGTGCTCGTAGTAAGGCCGCTCGCGGTCGGCGAGGATCTCGCGCAGCTGCGCACGCTGGCTTGGATCGGGCGCCAGTCAGGCGTCGACATTCGACGATTTAATGGGGGCGATACACCTGTCGTGTCCGGCAGCCGACACTTCCGGCGGTGGGTCGTCCGTGATCGCCGCAAACGACCAGAGGTCATCTGCGCCCGGGATCTCGGTGCGCGTCCACAGGCAGGCGACCTGCATGTGTTGTGGTGGCGTCGGATCGAAGCGAAGCACGACGTTCTGGCCGTCGCGCTTCACGTTTTCGAAAAACGCGTCGACGAGCACGAGCCCATGCGTGAAGCCGAAAACCTTGCGCCAGGCGGTGTTGAGCGAATCTGTGCGCGCGTTATAGCTTCCGCTCTTTTGCTTCTCGTCCGCCTCGGTCCAGCCCGGTATACGGCATCGATACCGCATCGGTACGACGCGGCGCTTGCCGTCGAGCTCGATCAGCACGGGCGCATACCAGCCGGGGAAGATCCGCGAATCACGCTCCTGCAGGTCCTGCCGGCGAAGATCGTCGAGTCCGCGCGTTGCCGCATCGATCTTGCTCGTGGCGATCCGGACGTCCTCACTGGCCTTCTTCGTGATCTTCTGAGCGAGCTTTTTCTCGGCCACGACGAGCCGCGCTCGCTGCTCGAACAGATCGGTCTCGAGCTTGCGTGTCCACCGGCTCCGATACGTGGCGATCGCGGCCGAGATTTCGTCGTCGACACCGGCGAACGCAGCGTCGACCGCCTTCGGGATCTTGATGTCGGCCCCCGATGCGCGCGCGAAGAAGATGCGCCTGAACGTCTCGATGTCCATGTCGGCACCATAGCGCCGCACATACTCCCGGTAGTTTGCTTGGATCTTCGCGGAATAGCACATTGCCGTGCCCCATAAGCAACCGTTCAGGAACAGGGTATCGCAAGTCTTGGGCATGGGCCCAGCACCGCCGCAACGTTCGGCCGACCGCCGAACATTCTCCGGGCAAGATCGTCGCGAGGACGAGCCATCAGGCGTCCTCTCCGGGCCACCACGGTTTCGCCGCACGCTCGATCAGGTAGTCATCGAGATTCTTGCCTTCCAGCCATTTCGGTCGCGGACCGAATCCAGACCATTGCTTACCCGACGAGGGGTCGTAGTACTTTGCCTTCGCCCGCGGTTTGCGCGATTTGCGGAAGCCTGCCGCGCGCAGCAGTTCGTCCTCGGTGATGCCGTAGAGCGCAACGCACTCCTGGACGCCGGCCAAATACGCCTGCTTCTCGTCCTTCTTCACGTCCGCGAGTCGAATATTCAATTCGCGCAGTTGAGCTTGTAGGTCTTGGAGTTCGGTGATCACGATCGCAATTGAGTTTGGGCAGGACGGCAGAATGGTAATGGATGATTGGCAGGGTGCCGAATTTTCCGAGGTTGCCTTGTAGGATGGTGTGTTAGCCTCGAAAAAGAGCCTACGCGGTTTTCTCTCTGAATGATCCCGATTTCTATCCTGTTCAGAGAGCCAGCATGTCCAACACCGTAACGCGAGCGGCCGTCCTGTCGCCCGGTCAGATCCGTCATCTACTTCGAGTCACTGAGGCAACAAGCAGGCATCCAGCGCGCGATGCCGTGATCCTGCTGCTCGGCATGAGCGTCGGTATGCGAATCACCGAGGTCGCGCAATTGACGGTCGCGGATGTCATGTTTCGCAGTGGTGCGCTCCGCACCGAAGTCTCACTTCGCGCGGCGATTACCAAGGGTTGCCGCCAGCGCGCCGTGTATTTCTCGGCTCGAAAGCTGGTCGATGCGATAGAGCGGTATCTGGCATTCCGAGTCACGCACGAGCTCGGCACCACGCTCGACAAATCTCGCTTTCGCGGTCTGATCCCTGACCTTCCGTTGATCCTGAGCCGCAAGGGATATCCGTATTCGCTGAATCGCAAGAAGCGTTTCTCGGCTGACGGACAGTTGATGGACTACTGGACAGCGGATTCGCTTCAATCCTATGTGACGAGCCTCTATAAAGCGGCGGGTATCAAGGCCTCCAGCCACAGCGGTCGACGTACATTTGCGACCAGATTACTCGGTCGTGGCGCGACAATTGAGCAGGTCCAGCTGCTGCTCGGCCATGAATCGATTGATGACACCCGGCGCTATATTGACGTGGACCGAGAGGTGCTCAGCCGCATCTTGGAGGAGGCGATTTGACTGCTGGAGATTTGTCCGGCTATCGCGCGAATGCCTCTGGCATTCGCCTCGCCCGACCCATTCAGGATTGGCCCCTGGCCCGCCGATAATTTGCCGTGCACGCGGAGCGCCACATCCGCGCACCGCGTATATCCAAAGTAGATACGTTTTTCTTGACGTCTCGCGGCGCTGTATCTACAATGGATCGACATTCGGAGTGATGCCATGGAACTAAAAATTCAGAAATGGGGCAACAGTGCGGCGGTGCGACTCCCCGCCGTGTTGCTCGAGCAGATGCACGCCTCGGTCGGCGGCTCGCTGAACGCCGACGTGCGTCCGGACGGCGTATTGCTGACCCCTGCGCGCCGCAAGTATGCCCTGGACGAACTGGTCGCTCAGTGTGATGCGAAAGCGCCTTTCCCGGCGGACATGGCTGCATGGGGTGAGGTCAAGCCGGTAGGGCGTGAAGCATGGTGAAGCGGGTCAAGTTCGATCGGGGCGACATCGTGCGCGTGAGCCTGAACCCGACCATCGGGCGCGAGCAGCAGGGCGATTTCCGTCCCGCGCTTGTGCTGTCTCCCGCCGCATTCAATGCCTTGGGGGTGGCGCTCGTCGCGCCGATCACGCAGGGCGGGGAGTTTGCGCGCTTCGCAGGATTCGCCGTGCCGCTCTCCGGCTCGGGCACCGAGACGCAGGGCGTGGCCTTGGTGAACATGGTCCGGATGCTCGATCTGGACGCGCGTGGCGCACGCAAGATCGAGCGGGCTCCGGCCGAGGTGGTCGAAGATGCGCTGGCTCGGCTGCAATCGATAATCGAGTAGGAAAAACGGCGAGAACGAAACATGGACATTTCGAAGATCGACGCCTCGGTTCTCGAGGCAATTCGCAAGCGCGGCAGCACCGACGCTGATATCGCCTTGATGACGCCCGAGCGCGCTTTCGTGGAGTACTGCGACTGGAGAGCGCTCCCCGGCCACGGTGAAGAGCTGATTCGCGTCCTCGATAACCTGAGGCTTGCGGCGTGCGACGCCGCCGCCGGACGCACGCTCTATGGGCGGCTGCAGGAGCATATGCCGAGCGACTACCCCGACAGCTGGACTGACCTAGCGGCCAAGTATCGAGACGCTTTTGTGGCCGCTGCAAACGGATAGGGAAAAAGGGGCGCGCCATGCCTGCACAACACACGACACAGCGTCCGTTCGCCATGTCGCCTAGCGGCCTCGGCAATAATGACTGGCCGATAACTGATCTGCATGCGTGGCTCGCAGAAACGGTTCTGGACAAAGGATTCGTCTGCCAGGTCTCGTGGCGTGAGAAATCGCGCATGACGTGGCAAGTGGCTAATTTCAGTTCGACCGACAAAGGGGCTGCGTTCGCCAGGTCGTTGATGAGTGACCAATCGCGGCCACTTTTCGAGCTCGTGGTGCACTCAAACCAACCAGCGGGCCAACACTCGCCGCTGACAGCGTAGGAAACAGCGCCATGTCACCGAGTTTGTCGGACTTCCCGGTTGCGATGCAGGAACACGCAAAGCGCAATGAGCGCATGTCTGGGAACGGATTGCCGGGGTGTCCCTTCATCGGTGGCTGGATAGTCAACGCTCGCGCGTTCAGCTATGACGATGACGCAAAGGCGTGGCTCAAGTCGAAAGGCTTCAAGCACCACGGGCGGCGCTGGTTCCGCTTTGACGACTAACGAAGGAAAAACCGCGAGATGACGCCCGAACAGATCACCACGCTCGGCGAGGCGGCAGCGAAGGCCGCGCGTCGAGCCATCGAATTTTCGAACAAGACCGGCGGCGATCAGAATCGCGGCCAGTTCGTCGCAATGGTTGCCGGGGCCCTGAGTGCGATCCCCGTTGAATTGCGCGGTGAGGCGGCGATCGACTTCCTGACTCACGGCGCTGTTAGCCCATATGGCGGCCGATAGGAAAAAGCCATGACTGATGGTTCGGCAAAAGAGGCGGGAGCTTGGCTGCTTGCTGATGCAGTTATCCGGCGCGCGTCCGGTGAAGAGGCGCGGGATATCGAGGCGTTGCGACGGAGATTTGCAAACGTTGATTACAGCGCCGATCATATCGAGTCGATCTTGAAGAACTCGAACATCGTCGTCATTCGGCCGGAATAGGAAAACAACGTGAAGGGGCACGCATGGCGCAATACCTTTATGACCAGCGCGGCAACGCGGTTGGTTTCATCCGTGGCAAGTTTATCCACGATATGCGTGGCAATGCGATTGGGCAAATTCATGGCACACACGTCCACAAGCTAAGCGGCCCGTATGTCGGGGAGCTTTACAAAGACATGGTCGCCAATCGCCACATGGGCAACTACGGAAACGTCGGCCATAGCGGGAATCCGGGCAATGCCGGATCACCAGTAACCCTGGCAATAGAAGGAGCGTCAACTACGGTTATCCGGACGTCTTCGCAGAACTTACTCGATAACGCGGAAATCTGCGCCTTTACGCCCGTGACGATATCGAGCGACAGGTGGCTGCGAGGAGACGGAAGCCGGCATTCGCGTAGAAAAACAAGGGGAAGCGATGTTCAAGTGGCTCTATGAATTGACGCACACGCCGCAAGAGGTTTGTGAGCGCTACGGACATGTCGAAGGCAGCGTCATGGAGACGTCCGGAAACGGCCAGCTCTGGACCTGCGACCGTTGCGGTTTCAACGGTCACACAGCCGAATGGCGTTGAAGTTCGTCCGTCGAAAAATCCTCGATGGCAACCTACGTCATCTACGTCCTTCGGCTGCAGGGAGACAATTTTTATGTTGGCCTCACACTGGGATTGCCTGCGAATCGGATTGGCCAACACGGAGGTAAGCATGGGGCCGCTTGGACGAGAATGCATCCTCCGATTGCTCTTGTCGAAACAATCGATTGCAGAACCACCAACGAAGAGCGGGCGTTCGAGAAGGAAAATGTCGTGACTTGGCAGTACATGCAACGCTATGGTTGGCAGCGCGTTCGCGGTGGCTTTTTCACAAAGTGTGACGAAGAAGAAACTCGAAAGAACCTGCGATCGCATGGTTTCTTTGAGGCGACGGGTTGTCGTGAATAGGAAAAAAGATCATGGTTCGCTATTTCGTTAAGGAGGAAGGCCCCTTGAGCTTCCCGCCATATTCGAGAGGCGGTAGCTACCGGGTGTGGGACGGATTGAAGAAAGAGGTGATCCGTGAGATTAATTGGTTCGAGCAACGAGGGGCGCCGATTGACGATGGCAGCAAGACGCTGTCGAAGCGGGAAGCGCACGAGCAGGCAGTATCTCTTACGCGAACGCTCAACGAACAAGTAGGAGCAGCAGAAGCCTACCGCCGGCGAAAGTGACATCGATCGCCGGCCTGGATTCGAAGCCGCGTTACCTTTGACTCTGAACAATAGGAAAATCACATGTTTAGACAAAACGAAGTCAACGAGCGGACCGTCTGGAGCAAGATTCTTCATCACGAACGCGACGGAGATGAAGGCGACATTTTTGCCGCAACGTGGTTCGCTAGCGTGTGCTGCGTGCGCGAGGTTTCAGGTTATGCGGTGTGGTACCAACGGAGGCTGAAAAAAAACATCGGGGAGAGTGGCGTATCGAATGGCGACTACCTTCTCAGCTTTTACGCTACCGATGCCCGTGACGATGCAATCGAGTTCGCAGTGCTTGCCGCAACGAAGCTCGCAGCCGATCACGCCGATCCGATCCAGGCGCTGGATCGTCTAGCCGCGAAAGCCCAGCGTATCGAGTCGAAGAACGGCGCACCGTTCTAGACCTTCACACCAGACTCAATTGTGAAGCGAGCATGATCGGATAGTTCCTTTCCCCGATCCCAAGTCAATGATCGCCACAACTGGGCAGGCATGCTCGTCACGGTTTTCTTGAGAGCGTTGGCCAGGCGACACGACGATCACCACCGTTGGGGCCGCAGAAATCGTGACCACCTTGGTTACGGACGTCGTCAGTATTGCGATTTTGATGAAAGAATGAGACAAACAACTTTCTGAGGGTCCGTCGAGATCGGCACATGACGAAGAGACGAACAGAACCGAGGCAAAAAGCGAACGCCGGGATTCTGAGCTGGCGCGCGTCCGACCAGCCAAAGGTGAGGGCGATGCCGTCTCAACCTGCGTTGCCTGCGGCAAGAGTGCTTGCGGTCAAGACCCCTGCGAAGTTGGCCCGGGAGCCCGTGACCGCCTCGAAAGATGTGAGCCTGCTCAATTCGCCAGACCGTATAGTCGAGTCCGTATTTCGATGTGATCTGAAGCCGAATTCCAGCCAGAAAGCCGTGCTAGACGCACTATTCTCCGGACCGCTTCTCCTTAAGGCGCTTCTAAAACAGGTCGACCCGAAGCCGCGGACCTCGCACGATGCCTCGATGTTCCTGCTCCGGCATCGTAGGGAGCTCGAGCCGTATCTCGCCACCCGTGACCGCAGCGATTCGGTCGACCTCTTGACCCAACTGGTAATCCAATGGGGCTCCCGAAGCCCGACGGCGATCGAAGTCCAGTTCTGCGAGGATTGCACGATATCCGGGGCCAACGAGATCTACGTGCCGATTCCCCGACTCGGTGGCCTAGCCGTTTTCAATGAATCCCGACTTGCCGAGGCACGCTACCGATCGCGCTACAAGCCATCTTTTGCTCTCGTCCACTCGTCTCTTGGGTACCTGATCGAGATCGTGTTTCTCCGACGAGAGCAAACGAGAGAGGTCGCGCCCTACGTCTCTGGGCGATTGGATTCGCCTACTGAGGGTGGAAGCGCATCATCCACCGCGAAGAAAAGTGGTCGCTCGGAAACCAAAACCGGACGCCTCGAGGTCGCTCGGTTTGTTGCTTTGTTTGGCGCGCTCGACCGTGCCAGGGCTGCCGAGGCCAGGGTGGGAAAGAATTTTGTGAGGCCGGATTTCAGTGCGCTGGAGGGTCGATCTGTTCAAGGCGGCCTTCCGTCGCTAGGCAAACGAAGGCGATAGCTGGCGTGCACTCGGCGTCCATGACGCTGGAATTGTAGAAACATCGGAAAACGAGAACAATGAAAGCTGCCGCATACATCGTTGCGCTCCTTACGGTGATTGGATATGGTTGCGGCCAGCATCAAGCGGTCGACGACGCGAAAGAATCGCAGTTGACGGCCGCTCGCGCTGCGAATGAACAGATTCAGATGGCGATCGCAGACAGCAAATGCGGCGACTCAGGAGAGCAGCAAGGCCTGTGTGCCCACTTGAAGCAAGCGCAAGCAGACATTGACAACACGATATATCGCATAAACGGCGGTCACGAATAACGAAGCGGAGCGCATCAAGGCCGCGCTCGTTGAGCTTCTCGCATAGGAAAACACCGCTTCATCATTGCCCGGCTAGGCGGCGATGAAGCGCCCCACCGGCCTCGCAAGCGGCCTTATTTGAACAACCACGCTGAAGAGGAAGTAGGCACACGCAACCCCAGAAATGGGAAAGCCCCTGGAGTTTGCCATGCAAGATCCCGATGATTGGAAGGCTAAGGTTGTTGAAGAATCACAAACCTCGTGCCCGGCATGCGGATCACCAAACGTCACAATAGGCGCTTGTGCGATCGGCAGCATGACTGTGCATCAGGAATACGTCTGTGAAGAGTGCCAGTACGAATTCACAGCTCTCTTCGCGTTGGCCGGCTGGTACGCGGGGCATCCCGAGACTTAACGGAACAGTGTCGAGACGATCGAAGGCGGGGCCGACGATCGCTCCATGACGTCCACGGCCCTGAGCGAGGCGGTCTACAACCAGTGTCGTGGTGACCCTATTGCTCGATCGGGTTCGCGGTGATGGACGGCGTAACGTCTTGGCACCGTGCGTCGTCCTTGGCTTTTAGTCGCCGGGCGAGTACGCGTGCTTGGCCTGCGGCTGCCAAGCTGAAACCGATTGTGGCCGTGAGGAGGAGGGTGAAAAGCAGCAGTACACCGATGACTATGCGTTGGTCTTTGAGCCCCCCGGTCACGGTCTCCCTAAGCCCGCCGTCCGCGATACCCTTGCAGATGGCCATCGTCTCGTCGAAGCTAAGGCCTGTCACGCGACTATTGGGCAGCGGCGGCTTCGTGCACGACTGCGCATCCAGCCGCCATGTTTTCCCCCAAATTCCCTCGACGCTTGCACCATCGCTCCAGAGCCAAGTCTGTGAGGCTCGCATCGAAATGAGCGTTGTCTTTGACGTGCCAGCCGTGTTAAGGATCACGACGAACACTGCTACCAAGAGTGCGCACAAGATGGCGCGCGCGATGAAATGCCGTCTCCGTGGCACGTTGAGCGGGTTGTCTTTTGATGGATCGATGCACGTGCGTGCGCGTTTGACGTCTATCGGTGTGAGGTGATGACGATCCATCCAGGACAGAAGCCGGTGCAGGTCCGAAATGGAGCGGGCCGTCACGCCATACACCAAACGAAAGCGCGTCAAATCCAACTGATCCTGTCCGAACGCCTTGAGTTTTTCGTCGTTAAAGTCTCTGTCACCGACGAAGGTACTCCAAACCTTTTCCCGAATGATTTGTGTGGAATTCAGGCGGAACATCGCGTAGACAACGAAACCGGCAAGACCCAGAATAGAGAGCAAATAGGTAAGGAGTGGAGCAATCGCCGCACCAAAGATGGCATTCATTCGGTCCTCTATCAAAAGTGTCGTATCTGGTGAGTTTAAGGATGGTGTCGTACGATCACGAGTCAGTCAACAAAACGCGAGGGCCACGATCGTGCAAGCTGCGTCGAGTACATTAAACAGAATCGCGTTCTGAAATCATACTCTTCTCGAGAGCTCCAAAAATCGATATATTCTATTATATAAAAACTAATTCGAGATGCGAATTTAATGACTCTTCGAGAGCAGTATGCAGCTCGTCTGCACTGGTAACGGGGTCCTAGCCATGGTCGACTGCACTTCGCTCAAACGGTATTTCTCCCCATTGTGGGAATATAATGTATCGGTCGTGGACAGAGGGTTTGCATCTACGCTCCAAGCCACCTCGGCCACTGGCCAACCTTCTAAATCGGAGTTCCTTCACATACATGGCTACCTATCTCGAACTGAAAGCTCAGGCAGAAGCACTGGCGCAGCAAGCGGAAGAAGCACGGATTGCCGAGCTGGAAAGCATCATCGCGACGATCCGTGAGCAGATCGCCGAATATGACATCACGCCTGAGCAACTTTTCGGACGTCGGCGCGCTCCTGCGTCGGGCACGCGGGCACCGGTCGCGCCGAAATATCGCGACCCGAAAACGGGCGCAACCTGGAGCGGGCGTGGCAAGGCACCTCACTGGATTGCAAACGCCAAGAACCGCGATCGGTTTTTGATTGAGCAGTGAGCGGCGTTTATGGTTGAGCTCGATGCCGTCAACGCTACATGAGGGACATTACCGGGCGATATGCCGCGAACGGACGGCCTTGGCTGCCAAGGCGATGGGACACGGCGAGGTATTTCCACAAGCTGAGATGCTAGTCAAGGACGGATGGGCTAGCTTCACCCGTGACGGCGTCGAAGTGTGGAACTGCAGCGCGCGGTACGCCGCCACGCACTTTGATGTCCGGCCTGCCTAGGGGATCCGTAGATGAGCGAGCTTGTGCAAATTGCGCCTGGCGTTGTGTTCTCATCCGATGTGCTTGGCGCCGAATGGGCGCGTAAGCATGGATCGGGCGACGGGAAGACACAGCCTGCGAATCGAAAGCGCCTGGTGGTGACGGAAAGCGATCAAGAAACTCGCACAATCGAACCGGCTCAGTTGTCGTTGCTGTAGAGAACCGTGGATGACAGACACCTTGCAGCTGTCGGCCTTCGCGTTACCGCCGACGTTCCCTCCCGAGTCGGTTCCCGACGTTTGCACCCGTTTCGTACGTGAGTGCGTACCGGGCCTGACCAAACGTCAATTGCTGGCGCGCACACGCGCAAGAGGTTGGACGCCGGCGTGGCAACCGCTGACGCATCTCGTACGGGAGGGGTTCGAAGCGTTTGCCCTTGACTTAGTCGTTGATGGGACGCACGTCCCCGTGATCGCCTGGATGCAACGTGTCGGGAAGGGTGTCGACCGCGTCTCAGTATCAACTCGAGATCCACGGCAGTTGCCCCTGTTTTAATAGCGGCGCAGTTCGGTCCGGCGTGCGCACGC
Source organism: Burkholderia sp. Ac-20344 (assembly GCF_017104975.1). NCBI lineage: Bacteria > Pseudomonadati > Pseudomonadota > Betaproteobacteria > Burkholderiales > Burkholderiaceae > Burkholderia > Burkholderia sp. Ac-20344. The sequence goes on along the minus strand of NZ_JAAGPP010000095.1, from coordinate 1,928 downwards.
CCAACTCGAGGCATGCGTATCCGAAATGCAGGTGCTGGATATTCGGACCCGACGCCAGAACAGGCACAACGCTCCCGCCGGCCTCCGATCTGACTGCTTGTTATGCGTCTTTCAACCAGGGCATTTCCACAGGTGACACGACCAGTTGGCCGAATTCGCATTTCAGATCGAAGATGGACCCGACCGGGGTCATCGAGTCGGCGTAAGGAATCGGGAGGACCTGCGGAATCTCCTGAGTCCGCCGGGGGCGCTCGGGCGTGTCCGCTAGCTGCCGACGTACCGCTCGACATCGTGCAGCAGTTACTCGGGCATGCTTCGCTTCAGACGACGTCCGAATGCGTAACGGCCGAAGAGAAAGCCGTCGCGCGGAGATCGGAAATTCCACGGGCGCTCGATCGAGTAAAAATAAAATACCCGCTGGAAAATTCGGCAGCATTTCGACGCTTCGCTAGGGATCGATCTAGGGGCATGGAGAAGAAGATGTTGGGAATGGACCCTATAGGGCTTGACCAACAGTCGCTCTGGTTTGGCAAGGCATTGCCTCATTCCGGTTGCTGCCGGGATAATGTCTACTGTCTTTTTGACTACGAATTGCAAACGAAAGGCCGGATGACAAATTCCCTTACCCCGCTGGGTGACGAAGACTATCGCCGCTGGCTCACGGAGCTCAAGCAGCGGGTCGAGCTTGCCCGTGCACGCGCCGCGGCAAGTGTAAATCGCGAGTTGGTGACACTGTACTGGCAGATCGGTAGCGACATTCTCGAACGCCAGGAGCGACAAGGGTGGGGGGCAAAAGTCATCGATCGGCTGGCGCAGGATCTGAAGGCTGCGTTTCCCGACATGCGGGGATTCTCGCCGCGCAACCTGAAATACATGCGGGCTTTGGCGCAAGCATGGCCATCATCGGAATTTGTGCAGCAACCTGCTGCACAATTGCCGTGGTTTCATCTATGTACTTTGCTCGACAAAGCAAAGGATCCGGCGGTCCGCGATTGGTACGCGAGCAAGGCGCTTGAGCACGGCTGGTCCCGCAACGTTCTCGCAATGCAAATCGACACGCAAGCACATGCCCGGGCTGGTGCGGCCGTAACCAATTTCGACGCACGGTTGCCGCCCCATCAATCAGATCTCGCGCGCGAAGCGCTCAAAGATCCGTACATCTTCGATTTCCTCGGATTGACCGAAGATGCTCAGGAGCGCGATATCGAGCAGGGGCTGACGCGGCACATTACCCGCTTTCTACTTGAGCTTGGCGCCGGCTTCGCGTTCGTCGGGCGACAGTATCGGATCGAAGTTGGCGGCGATGAATTCTTCATTGACCTTCTTTTTTACCACCTGAAGCTTCGCAGTTACGTTGTGGTAGAACTGAAGGCAACGCCGTTCCGACCCGAATATGCCGGGCAGCTGAATTTTTATCTGTCCGCGGTCGACGCGGAGTTGAAGTCACCTGATGACCGGCCGACCATTGGGCTGCTCCTTTGCCGGGAGAAGAACCGTTTGGTCGCCGAGTATGCCTTGCGTGGCATGGCAAATCCGATGGGTGTCGCAGAGTACCAGCTCCTACGTGATGTCCCAGCATCGCTCGAAGGCGGATTGCCATCCATTGACCAGATCGAAGCGGAATTGGGCCCGGATTTGCCCGACCCGGACTAAGCGCCTGACGCTGAACCTGAAATAGCCAAATTGATACGTATCAACAGTCAGGAACTGTTGCCCACCGATCCGTGTGGCCCGGATTCCGGGTTGATCTAATGCGTAGGCGGCTCCATATGGTCCACCGTTGATGGGTGTCGACCCCTTATGTCATACCCGGATTCAGATGTCCACGTTCCAGCCATTTAAAAATGTCCGGTTTTAAGGTTGGTTTTACTGCGTCTCTTTCCTAGCTTTAACCGTTACGCAGTGTCGAAGGTCGGCGCCTGAACGGG
>NZ_JAAGPP010000094.1:0-36415 GCF_017104975.1 Burkholderia sp. Ac-20344 | reverse complement strand
GGCGCCGGCTGCGGGCGCCGTCATGCGCGACCGCCGGAGGCCGGCGGCTCGCGGTAGACGGCCGTCGATTCACGCAGCACGAGGCGCGGCGACACGACGCGGCGGCGGCTCGGCACGGCCGTCGAGCCGCCGCCGATCCGCTCGATCAGCGTCTGCGCGGCCATTTCGCCGAGCGCGCGCACCGACTGGCCGACCGTCGACAGCGCCGGATACGTGTAGCGGGAAAATTCGATGTCGTCGAACCCGATGATCGAGCAGTCGTCGGGCACGCGCATCCCGCGCTCGGCCGCCGCGCGCAGCGCGCCGACGCCCATCAGGTCGTTGCCCGCGAAGATCGCGCTCGGCCGTACCGATTCGAACAGGCGCGCCGCCGCGTGATAACCGCCGAGGCACGAGAAGTCGCTTTCCGCGATCGCGCCCGGCACGATGTCGACACCGCGCTCGGCCATCGCGCGGATGAAGCCGTGCACGCGCATCGCGCTGACCGCCGTGTCGGTCGGCCCCGTGATGCAGCCGATCTTCGCGTGCCCGAGCTCGAGCAGGTGGCGCGTCGCCAGGTACGCGCCGCGCTCGTGGTCGATCTGCACGAGGTCGGCCGCAAGCCCCTCGATGTTGCGGTCGACGACGACGAGCGGCGCGTGGATGTCCGCGAGCGTCTGCGCGAGCACCGCATCCTCGCCCGCCGATGCGACGATCAGCCCGTCGATGCGCTTTTCCTGCAGCACGCGCAGGTAGTTGCGCTGCTTCACGGGATCGTCGTCCGAGTTGCAGAAGAACACGCAATAGCCGTTGGCCGCGCACTGATCCTCGATGCCGCGCGCAAGCTCCGCGAAGTACGGATTCGTGCTGTTCGGCACGACGAGGCCGATGGTCGCCGTCGCACGCGCCTTCAGCGAGCGCGCCACGGCCGACGGCACGTAATTCAGCTCGCGGATTGCGCCCTCGACCTTTGCACGCACATCCGCGGACACCGGCCGCGAATTGTTCACCACATGCGAGACGGTCGTAAACGACACGCCCGCCATGGCTGCCACATCCTTGATCGTCGCCATTTCCCGTTTCTCTCTGGTCTGTTCTGTCTGACTGTCTACCGCACGCCCTTGCGCCGGCTGCGATACGTATCGAGCACGACCGCCACCACGATCACCGCGCCGGTGATGATCCGTTTCGTCGGCTCGTTCGCACCGATCTGCGCCAGCCCCGCGGCCAGCACGGAGATGATCAACACGCCGAAGAACGTGCTGATCACCGAGCCGCGCCCGCCCATCAGGCTCGTGCCGCCGATCACGACGGCCGCGATCACCTGCAGTTCGAGGCCGACGCCCGCGTTCGGATCGGCCGCCTCGAGCCGCGAAATCTGGAACAGCGACGCAAGCCCCGCGAACGCGCCCATCAGTGCGAATACGAGAATTTTATACGGCCTCGGGTTAACCCCCGCAAGTCGGACGGCTTCCTCGTTCGTGCCGATCCCGACGAGATAGCGTCCGAACACGGTGCGCGTCAATACGAACTGGGCTGCGATCATCACCGCGACCGCGATCAGGAACGCCGGCGAGATGCCGAGCGCGATCGGGTTCGACAGGAAATCGAACGCGTCGCCGATATAGGCGGTGCGCGAATTCGTCAGCTGGTACGCGAGGCCGCGCGCGGCCTCCAGCACGCCGAGCGACACAATGAACGACGGGATCCGCCAGCCGACCGTGACCGCGCCCGTCAGCGCGCCCGTGGCGGTCGCGACCGCGATGCCGATCAACGCGGCCGGCAGCGGCCCCCACTGCCATTTCAGCGCGGCGACGCTGACCATCGACGCGGCGAGCGCGAGCACCGAGCCGACCGACAGGTCGATCCCGGCAATGATCAGCACGAAGGTCATCCCGACCGACATCACGACGAGATCGGGAATCTGGTTCGCGATCGTGCTGAACGTGTCATAGGTCAGGAAATGCGAGCTCAGCGTCGAAAACAGCACGATCATCGCGGCGAGCGCGCCGGCGAGCCCGAGATAGTTCGACAGGCCGAGCCGCGTGCCGGACAGCGTGCGCGCACGGCGCCCCGTCACGTCCTGCTGCGCGCCTGCGTCGGTCGGGGTTACGGGAGGCTGGGTCATGAATGTCGTCCTGTCTTCGAAGTACCGGGAGCGGCGCCTGGCGCCTGCCCCGCGTCCGGATGCTGCGCGCCGCCCGGCGGCGTCTCGCGGCCGAAGCCGGCGAACGCCGCGGCCAGCAGCGCATCCTGGGTCCAGTTGCCGCGCTCGAATACGGCGGTCATGCGGCCGGCCGACATCACGCCGATCCGGTCGCAGATCAGCATCAGCTCGCGCAGGTCGCTCGACACGACGACGAGCACGCGGCCTTCGCGCGCGAGCGCGCCCATCAAAGTGTAGATCTCGAACTTCGCGCCGACGTCGATCCCGCGCGTCGGCTCGTCGAACAGCAGCACGCCCATGTCGCGCGCGAGCCAGCGGCCGATCACGACCTTCTGCTGGTTACCGCCCGACAGCTCGCCGACCGCCTGCGTCGCGCCGTGCGTGCGGATCCGCAGCGCGTCGATCTGCTGCTCGGCGAGCGCCGTTTCACGCGCGCTGTCGACGATGCCGCCGCGCGCGAGCCGGTCGAGCTGGCCAAGCGACACGTTCGCGATGATCGACTGCGTCAGCAGCAGCCCCTCGCCCTTGCGATCCTCGGTGATCAGCGCGATGCCGTGCTTCACCGCCTCGACGGGCGAACCGATCCGCACCGGCTTCGGCGGCTGGCCGACCGCGATCGTCCCCGCGTCCGGCGCATCCGCACCGTAGATCAGCCGCAGCAGCTCGGTACGCCCCGCACCGATCAGCCCCGAGATGCCGAAGATCTCGCCCGCGCGCACCTCGAGCGACACGTCGCGCACGGCCGCCCCGCGGGTAAGGCCCGACACGACGAGCCGCGGCGCGCCGATATGGCGCTCGCCGAGATCGATGTGCTCGCCGAGCTCGCGCCCGACCATCAGCGTGACGAGCCCGTCGGACGTCGTCGCCGCCATGTCGCCCGCGTGGACGAGCCGGCCGTCGCGCAGCACCGCGACACGCTCGGCGACGCGCGCGAGCTCCTCGAGCCGGTGCGAGATGTAGATGATCGCGACCCCGCGCGCCTTCAGCCGGTCGATCTGCTCGAACAGCAGCTCGACTTCGCGCGCGGTCAGCATCGCGGTCGGTTCGTCGAGAATCAGCACGCGGCAGTCGCCGATCAGGTTGCGCGCGATCTCGACCATCTGCTGGTGGCCGATGCCGAGCGCGCCCACCGGCGTATCGGGATCGACCGAATCGAGCCCGACCTGCGCCATTGCGGCCCGCGCATCGTCGCGCAGCCGCGCGCGATCGATGATCCCGAAGCGCCGCGGCAGGCGGTTCAGGAACAGGTTTTCGGCGACCGTCAGGGTCGGCAGCAGGTTCAGCTCCTGCATCACCATGCGCACGCCGAGCGCTTCGGCCTGCGTCCGGCTCGCCGGCGCATACGGCTGGCCGCCGAGCTGCATCGTGCCGGCGGTCGGTTCGACGAGCCCGCCGATGATCTTCGACAGCGTGCTCTTGCCGGCGCCGTTCTCGCCCGTCAACGCGAGCGCGTGGCCCGGCTCGAGCGTCAGCGTGACGTCGGCGAGCACGGGTTCGGCATAGGTCTTGCCGATGCCGGATACGGACAGCACGGGAATGGCTGCGCGGGAGGGTTGGGAAGTCGGGTCCATCGCGATCCTGATTGCGGCCGCGCGCACGCGGCGCGCGGGTGTGACGCTCACAAGTGCATGTGCATGCAGTGGCCGTGATCGCGCTCACCCCGGATAACGGCCGCCACGCCAGATTCTTGAGGGCGGCGGCCGCATCGGGGTTGCATCACTTCGTCACGAGATCCACCGGCGTCTCGACCACGCCCGACATGTCGGCCTGCTTGCGATGCTCGGCGATCGCCTTGAGCGCCGTGTCGATGCCGAATACGGCCTGCTTCGCCGCGTACTGATCGGCGGTCGCGAGCACGCGGCCGTCCTTCAGCATCGGCTTGATCGCGTTGATGTTGTCGTAGCCGACCACGAGCACCTTGCCCTGCTTGCCGGCCGCGCGCACGGCCGACACGGCGCCGATCGCCATGTTGTCGTTGCCGCACAGGAGTGCCTTCAGGTTCGGGTATTCGTTGAGCATCGCGGCAGCGACCGCATTGCCCTTGTCGATCTCCCATTCGCCGGACTGCACCGACACGACCTTCATCCCGCCCGCCTTCATCGCGTCGTCGAAGCCGGCCGTGCGCTGCTGCGCGTTCGTCGTCGTCGATACGCCTTCGACGATGCCGACCTGGTCGCCCGCCTTCAGCCGCTTCGCGAGGTAATCGCCGATCTTGCGCGCGCCCTTGCGGTTGTCCGGGCCGACGAACGGCACGTTCAGGTTCTTCGACTTCAGTACGTCGGGATCGAGCCGGTTGTCGATGTTCACGACGACGATGCCCGCGTCGACCGCCTTCTTCACGACCGGCACGAGCGCCTTCGAATCGGCCGGCGCGAGTACGATCGCGTCGACCTTCGACACGATCATCTGCTCGACGATGCGGATCTGATTCGCGGTATCGGTCTCGTCCTTGATGCCGTTGGTGACCAGGTCGAACTGGTTCGCGTTGTGTTTCTGGTATTCCTTTGCGCCCGTTTCCATCGTCAGGAAGAACTCGTTGGCGAGCGACTTCATCACGAGCGCGACCTTCGGCTTGGCCGCCGATTGCGCGTGGACGGCCGGTGCGGCGGCGACTGCGACGGCGGCGAGCGCGGCGGTCAGGAAGCGACGGCGAAAGAGGACATTCATACACATATCTCCTGGCGACTGGCCCGAAGGGCCGGACGATTGTTAGACTGTTGTTTTAATGCGAGCAAACGTTTGCGCCACACTACCCGGACAATGGCCATCGATGCTGCTGTCGGTACCACGGAATGGAAGCGAGGCAGACGGCCGACTGCCTGGCGCGTGCTGTCGTTTACGCGCCGCCGCCGGCGGGACGCCGGCGGAGTGAAGGCTATGCTGTACCGATTCGTCTCGGCGCGCAACCTGTCTGATCAATATTTAAGGGTTTATTCGGAGCGCGCGTCACGCCGGGTCCTGCGGCGCCGGCTCGTCTTCATCCGCCGACGGCGGCTCGCCGAACCGGTTCGCGTGCGGCGTACCGGCAATGAAGCCGTTCATCACGAACAACGCGAGCGCGCCGGCAATCGGCACGAACAGCAACAGCATCCACCATCCCGACTTGTCGATGTCGTGCAGCCGCTTCACGCCGACTGCAATCGACGACCACACCGCGATGACCGCAACGGCGACGAGCACCAGCATCGCCAGCAGCGGCAGATCGTCTTCCGGCGCGCCGCGCGAACCCGCATCGAAAATCGCGCTGAGCACCGTGGAAACCAGCGCGTAGATCCACCATGGCAGGCGCCCGATCCGGCCTTCGAAGGAAAAGAGAAACCCTTTCAGATTCATTGTTTACCTCTTCGTCACGCGTGTTGCGTGCTGCGCTTTATGTCGCCGAGTGTGTCGGAACGGGCAATTCGCGTGCATTGTGTTGTGAACGCGGACGGCCTGCCGGCTTTGCTTTCCGCGCTTCGTCCCGACGTTGTGCCGCCGGTGCTGACCGGCGCGTCAGGATGCTGGCCGATGCGCAACACGAACGCACGTCATCCGGTATTCACGCACATTGAATCACAATGGCCGGGCAAGAGATCGTCCGGTATGACGGATGGCCGAAACCGCAACGGGACGTTCAAGCGTGCCCTCTTGTTCTGGTCGTTGCGCTGGCAAGCGAACACTGTCGTTCGCCGCATGCGGCGAAGAATCGGACGGGAAACCGCGAGTGCGGCCGATGAATCCGTGAACCGAACCACCAGGGCGGCGGCAGATCGCCTGCCGCCGCCCCATGCATGACGACCCGTGCAGGGACGTCGCGCCATCCGCAGCGATAACGCGGACGACGCACGACGCGCTGGCGTCAAACGGCTTCGCGCAACAGTCCCGCGATTTCCGCTTCGTTCAGGTGCGGCGCGAACATCTCGATCAGCCGGTACGCATACGCGCGCAGGAACGCGCCCTTGCGCAGACCGACCCGCGTCGTGCTCGCCTCGAACAGGTGCTGCGTATCGAGTGCGACGAGCCCCGTGTCGCGCTGCGGATCGTACGCCATCGCCGCGACGACGCCGATCCCCATCCCGAGTTCGACATACGTCTTGATCACGTCCGCGTCGATCGCGGTCAGCACGACGTCGGGCACCGCGCCCGCCTGCGTGAACGCCTGGTCGATGTGCGAGCGGCCCGTGAAGTCCTGGTCGTACGTGATGATCGGGTACTCGGCGATTTCGTCGAGCGTCAGGTTCTCGCGGCCGACGAGCGGATGGCCCTTCGGCACGACGACCGTGTGGTGCCACGAATAGCACGGGAACGTGACGATGTCCGGATAGCGGTCGAGCGCCTCGGTCGAAATGCCGAGATCGGCCTCGCCGTTCAGGATCATCTGCGCGATCTGCTGCGGGCTGCCCTGGCGCAGCGCGAGATGCACCTTCGGGAACACGTCGGTGAACTGCCGGATCACCTTCGGCAGTGCGTAGCGCGCCTGCGTGTGCGTCGTCGCGACGACGAGGTGGCCACTGTCCTGGTCGGCGAACTGGCGCGCGACGCGGCGCAGGTTCTCGGCGTCGAGCAGCATCCGCTCGATCAGCTGGTGCACGGCCTTGCCGGGCTCCGTGAGCCCCGTCAGCCGCTTGCCGCGCCGGATGAAGATGTCGACGCCCAGCTCGTCCTCGAGATCCTTGATCTGCTTCGACACGCCCGACTGCGACGTGTACAGCACGTTCGCGACTTCCGTCAGGTTCATGTTCTGGCGCACCGCTTCGCGCACGAACCGCAATTGCTGAAAATTCATGGGTATGCCTCTTAGGCTGTCGTTGTTTGATTATCGAATCGGAGCAATTTCCGCCCCCTGCCCTGCATTCTGGCGTCAACGCGAAGGAAACACCCTCACGGCGCGCGGCACGGCCGTCGCACCATCGCCGACCTGAAGCGACAGCGCACGCCATGCATCGCGATCGAGTTCCGCCTCGAGCGCGCCGCCTGCACGCGCCTCGAGCTCCACGCGCACCGACCCGCCGAGCGGAATCACGCGGCGCACGTCCACCGCGATGCCGTCGCGATGCCCTTCGCCAACCGGCCAGAGCTGCAGGTCGTGCGGCCGCACGTAGGCGTTCGCAGGACCCGCGAAATCGGCATCGACCTCGATCGGCTCGGCCGCCCCCTCGGCCACGAAGCCACGCCCGGCGACCGTGCCCGGCAGCCGGTTCGCCGCGCCGAGGAACTCGTAGACGAACGCGCTTTGCGGATGATCGTAGACGTCCTGCGGGCTGCCGACCTGCTCGACGTGGCCGCGGTTCAGCACGACGATGCGGTCCGCGACTTCCAGCGCCTCCTCCTGGTCGTGCGTGACGAAGATCGTCGAGATGTGCAGGTCGTCGTGCAGACGACGCAGCCAGCCGCGCAGCTCCTTGCGGACCTTCGCGTCGAGCGCGCCGAACGGCTCGTCGAGCAGCAGCACCTTCGGCTCGACCGCGAGCGCGCGGGCGAGCGCGATGCGCTGGCGCTGGCCGCCCGACAGCTCGGACGGATAGCGCTGCGCGAGCCAGTCGAGCTGCACGAGCTTCAGCAACTCGTGCACCTTGTCGCGGATCGCGCTTTCCGACGGCCGCTCGCGGCGCGGCTTCACGCGCAACCCGAACGCGACGTTCTCGAAGACCGTCATGTGGCGGAACAGTGCGTAGTGCTGGAACACGAACCCGACCTGGCGGTCGCGTGCGCCGACCGACGCGACGTCGAGCCCCTGCAGCACGACCTGGCCGGCATCCGCGTGCTCGAGGCCCGCGATCACGCGCAGCAGCGTGGTCTTGCCGCAGCCGGACGGCCCGAGCAGCGCGACCAGTTCGCCGGGCGGAAAGTCGAGCGATACGTTGTCGAGCGCCGTGAAATCGCCGAAGCGCTTCTGAAGGTTACGGACGGTGATACCCATTCTGGTTGCCTCTTTACGATTTCGACGAAACGGCGGCGACGGGGCCGGCATGTGCGGGAACGGTGTCGCGCGCGCCGGCCAGTTCGGCGGCGAGGTGGCGCTCGGCGAGCAGCTTCAGCGCGAGCGTGACGAGCGCGAGCAGCGCGAGCACCGACGCCACCGCGAAAGCCGCCGCGAAGTTGTATTCGTTGTACAGGATCTCGACGTGCAGCGGCATCGTGTCGGTCACGCCGCGGATATGGCCGGACACGACCGACACCGCGCCGAACTCGCCCATCGCGCGCGCATTGCACAGGATCACGCCGTACAGCAGGCCCCACTTCACGTTCGGCAGCGTCACGCGGCGGAAGATCTGCCAGCCCGATGCACCGAGCACGCGCGCGGCTTCTTCCTCGTCGGTGCCTTGCGCCTGCATCAGCGGAATCAGTTCGCGCGCGACGAACGGGAACGTGACGAAGATCGTCGCGAGCACGATGCCCGGCACCGCGAAGATGATCTGCATGTCGTGCGCCTGCAGCCACGGCCCGAGCCAGCCCTGCGCGCCGAACAGCAGCACGTACACGAGGCCCGAGATCACCGGCGACACCGAGAACGGCAGGTCGATCAGCGTCGTCAGCAGCGCCTTGCCGCGGAATTCGAATTTCGCGATCGCCCACGATGCACACACGCCGAACACGAGGTTCAGCGGCACGGCGATCGCGGCGACGGTCAGCGTCAGCTTGATCGCCGACCACGCATCGGGATCGGCCAGCGATTCGAGATAGAAGCCGACGCCCTTTCTCAGCGCCTCGACGAACACCGCAGCGAGCGGCACGACGAGGAAGAACGCGAGGAACGCCAGCGCGATGCCCGTGAGCAGCCAGCGCACGACGCGCGACTCGCTGACGGGGTCGAGCCGCTTCGCGGCGCGCCCTTGCGCGGCCGAAGACGGGGTTTTCAGCACGACGGTGGCCTCCTGGCTCATTGCTGGCCTCCTGCTGCGGTGGCGGTAGCGGTGACGGTGGTGGGCGCGGGGCCGCTCGCACCCTTGCTCGTGCGGCGCTGCAGATACCATTGCAGCGTGTTGATCAGCAGCAGCATCAGGAACGACACGACGAGCATCACGACCGCGAGCGCGGTCGCGCCCGCGTAGTCGTACTGCTCGAGCTTCGTGATGATGAGCAGCGACGTGATCTCGGATTTCATCGGCACGTTGCCGGCGATGAAGATCACCGAGCCGTATTCGCCGAGCGCGCGCGCGAACGCGAGCGCGAACCCGGTGAGGAGCGCCGGCAGCACGGCCGGCAGCACGACACGGCGAAACGTCAGCCAGCGCGACGCGCCGAGGCACGCGGCGGCCTCTTCCTGCTCGCGCTCGAAATCCTCGAGCACCGGCTGCACCGTGCGCACGACGAACGGCAGCCCGATGAAGGTCAGCGCGACCAGCACGCCGGCCGGCGTGAACGCGATCTTGATGCCGAGCGGCGCGAGATACTGGCCGACCCAGCCGTTGGTCGCGTAGACGGCCGCGAGCGAAATGCCGGCAACCGACGTCGGGAGTGCGAACGGCAGGTCGACGATTGCGTCGACGAGGCGCTTGAACGGGAACGTGTAGCGCACGAGCACCCACGCGACGAGAAAGCCGAACACGGCGTTGATCAGCGCGCCGCCGAGCGCGGCCGAGAACGTCAGCCGGTACGACGCGAGCACGCGCGGCGACGTGACGGCGGTGACGAACTGGTCCCACGACAGCGTCGCGGTCTTCAGGAACGTGGCGGCGAGCGGTATCAGCACCACGAGGCTCAAATAGGCCACCGTGATGCCTAGCGTCACGCCGAAACCGGGCAGCGCGCTCGGCTTGCGAAAGGTGTACGTCGTCATCGGATGCTCTTGCTGGGTCGATGCTGCTCATGGGTCCGACGCAAACGCCGGCGCAGTGAATCGCGCCGGCGGCCCGTCGGGGATGCGGCGCGCTGTCGTGGCGCGCCGCTGTCGTTATGGCGTTACTGCGGCTTGTAGATCGAATCGAACACGCCGCCGTCCGCGAAATGCGTCTTCTGCGCATTCGTCCAGCCGCCGAAGGTATCGTCGACCGTGTACAGCTTCAGCTTCGGGAACTGCTTCGTCAGCTCCGCCGGCACGTTCTTCGAACGCGGCCGGTAGTAGTTGCGCGCCGCGATCTCCTGGCCCTGCGGGCTGTACAGGAAGTTCAGGTACGCATCGGCCAGCTTGCGCGTGCCCTTCTTGTCGACCACCTTGTCGACCACCGCGACGGGCGGCTCGGCCAGGATGCTCACCGACGGCACGACGATCTCGAACTTGTCGGTGCCGAATTCCTTGACCGACAGGAATGCCTCGTTTTCCCATGCGATCAGGACGTCGCCGATCCCGCGCTGCACGAAGCTCGTGGTCGCGCCGCGCGCGCCCGAATCGAGCACGCCTGCGTTCTTGTAGAGCTTCGTGACGAATTCCTTCGCCGTCTGCTCGTTGCCGCCCGGCTTGTGCACCGCGTACGCCCATGCGGCCAGGTAGTTCCAGCGCGCGCCGCCCGACGTCTTCGGATTCGGCGTGACGATCGAGATGCCCGGCTTGGTCAGGTCGTCCCAGTCCTTGATCCCCTTCGGATTGCCCTTGCGCACCAGGAACACGATCGTCGACGTATACGGCGATGCGTTGTCGGGCAGGCGCTTCTGCCAGTCCTTGTTGACGAGCCCCTTGTTCGCGAGCGCGTCGATGTCGTAAGCGAGCGCCAGCGTGACGACGTCGGCCTGCAGGCCGTCGAGCACCGAGCGCGCCTGCGCGCCCGAGCCGCCGTGCGACTGCTTGAAGTTGACGGTCTCGCCCGTCTTCGCCTTCCACTCCTTGCCGAACGCCTGGTTGAAGTCCTGATACAGCTCGCGCGTCGGGTCGTACGACACGTTCAGGAAGGTCGTATCGGCCTGGGCGTGCGTCGCGACGCCCAGCGCCGCCGCCGCGCCCAGCGCGAGTGTTGCGATCAGGCGGCCCACTCCGCCCACCAGCCCCGTATTGCGCTTGCCCATCCTTGGTTCTCCAGTGTTGTCGGTATTGCGATGTCGGGCCAGTCTAACGAACGGGTTACATGATTAAAAATAATCGTTCCTCATTTTTTAATACTCAAAAGTGCTAACGCAGACGGGATGGACGGTTGCGGCAGATGAACCGGCGTCCGGACGTCGCAAAATCACGCCGGAACCGGCGCGATCGCGTCGAACCTCACGTAACACTTGAAATTCGCGAACTACTGTATAAAAATACAGCTCACTGTCTATCCATACAGTTGAGCCATGACCAAACTCACCGCCCGTCAGCAGCAAGTGTTCGACTTGATCCGTCGCGCGATCGAGCGCTCCGGATTCCCGCCTACCCGTGCCGAGATCGCGGCCGAACTGGGCTTCAGCTCGCCGAATGCGGCCGAGGAGCACCTGCGCGCACTGGCGCGCAAAGGCGTGATCGAGCTGGCCGCCGGCGCGTCGCGCGGCATCCGCCTGCTCGGCATCGAGGATGCCCCGCACCAGTTCACGCTGCCGCACGCCGGCCTGATGCAGCTGTCGCTGCCGCTCGTCGGCCGTGTCGCGGCCGGTAGCCCGATCCTCGCGCAGGAGCACATCTCGCAGCATTACGCGTGCGATCCCGCGCTGTTCTCCAGCAAGCCCGACTACCTGCTGAAAGTGCGCGGCCTGTCGATGCGCGACGCCGGCATCCTCGATGGCGACCTCCTCGCCGTGCAGAAGCGCACCGAAGCGAAGGACGGCCAGATCATCGTCGCGCGTCTCGGCGACGACGTCACGGTCAAGCGCCTGATGCGCCGGCCAGGCGGTCTCGAGCTGATCGCGGAGAACCCGGATTACGAAAACATCTTCGTCAAGGCCGGCAGCGCGGAATTCGCGCTGGAAGGCATCGCCGTCGGGCTGATCCGCTCGGGCGAACTCTGACATTCCGTCTCGCTGAGGAGAACATCATGGAACGCCTTGCCCGTCTGCTGCCTTTCCGTCAATTCGGTCGCCTGCGTCACCTGCGCGGCCGCACGCCCTGTGCACCGCTGTCCGCCGCGGCGCCCGTGCAAGAAGAAGTCGCAGTCGAACGGCAGGCGTCCCTGCTGCCGTCGGCGCTCCCCGCTTTCGCGCGGGTATCGCTGAACGCCGGCCTGAATCACGCAGAACCCGCGCGCCGCGCGCCGGTGCGCGTCTATCACGGCCGTTCGCGCCTGATCATGGTCGGCACGATCGATGCCGTGTGCCGGATGATCGATCGCTGCATCGCAGAGGAACGATCGGCCACGCAAGGCGGTCTCTGATTGCGGAACATCCCCGCACCGGAGGCAACGTGACCGGATCTTCGGGCCGCACATGGCGGCTCAAGCCCCTGCTGATCGTCGTGCTGGCCGTCGCCATCATCGCGGCGGTCGGCTATGCCTATGCATCGCCGTACGTCGCGCTCGGTCGCCTGAAATCGGCGATCGATGCGCGAGATGCGCAGGCTATCAGTGAATATGTCGATTTTCCGTCGCTGCGCATCAGCCTGAAGCAGCAGGTCACGGAAGAATTGATGCGCCGGATCGACGCGGTGAAGAAGAACAATCCGTTCGCGGTGATCGGTGCGCTGATCGGGTCTGCGCTGATCGGCCCGCTGGTCGATGCGTATGCGACCCCGGAGGGCGTGGCCGCGCTGATGAGCGGATTGCCGCCACGTGGCAATCCGGGCGAGCGTCCACCTGAATGGTCGAATCTGCCGCCGGGCAGCCATGCAACGGGCAACACGCCGGCCGTACCGGCGGCCAACCCGGCTCCGGCGAGCGCAGCCGCTCCGGGCAGCAACGCGGCCGCTACAGCCGCGTCATCGCCACCCCCGGCCGCTGCCGCACCGGCCAGCCCGGTCGATGCAACGCATGCGCCGCACCAGCAGCAAACCAGCGCCGGCTACCGGAATATCGATGAATTCGTCGTGACCTACCAGCGTAGTGCCGACGGCACCCGCTATGCGGCGGTATTCCACCGCTTTGGACTGTTCTCGTGGAAGTTGTCTGCAATCGACCTGCACGCTTGACAGGGCTTGACAGGCCGCGGTCGGTGCCCGCGCCACTGACGTGGCACGACGCCTGACCGGCGCGATTCGCCGGTCAGGCAGTCATCGAATCATTGGATCATTTGCCGTTCGCCGTGGCCGCTTCACGCTCGCGCGCGATTTCGGCCTTCTGCTCTTCCGCCGACGAACATGCAACCAGAATGCTGCAGTTCACGCGATCAAGCAGTTGCGTATTGCCCGAGCCCATCCACCATCTCGACAGCCCGCTGCGGCACCGGTGGCCGACAACGACGAGATCGGCCTTCAGCTCCGTCGCAAGATTCGCGATTTCGTCGATCGGATAGCCGAACGCGAAATGGCCTTCGGCCTGCACGCCGCGCTCGCGCAGCCAGTTCACCCCTTCCTGCAGGATTTCACGCGCGGTTTCCTCGAACCGGCCGCACGCGACGTCGGTCAGCAAACCTGCGCTCTGTGCAATGCTCGAGCGCATGTCGACGACCGACAACAAATGCGTTTCGGCCTTCAGGTCCATCGCGAGGTTGGCGCCGCAGCGCAGCGCCTTGCGTCCTTCGAGCGTGCCGTCGTAACACAGCAGAATCTTGTTGTAGCTAGCCATGAAACCTCCCTGTCGCAACACCGAGCCTACGCATTCATCATGGTGCGCCGCAATTCAGGACGCAAGGGATGGAAAACGCTGATTCGCCCCGCTCGGCGCGTGCGCGATGATGCGGTGCACGATCGGTGCGCGCATGCATCGCACCGTGCAGGCATGCCCTGAAGAGACGCAGCCGATGCACTAGAATGGCCCGTTCGTACTCCAGCGTGCCATCAGGCGCAGGCGTCGTGCGCTTCGGTCATGCCCGTGTGACACGCAATCGTCCGATCGGTTCGCCAACCGGCCACGCTTCCGGCAGCGGAACGCTTCCGCGCCCGCTTACAACGACAACATGCCCATGTCCGCTGCACCGATCGATTTCCGGAACGTCGAAAAGCGCTATGGCGGCAAGCTCGTCGTCAACGGCCTGTCCTTCACCGTACAAGCCGGCGAATGCTACGGCCTGCTCGGGCCGAACGGCGCCGGCAAGACCACCACGCTGAAAATGCTGCTCGGCCTCACGCATCCCGATGCAGGCGCCATTTCGCTCTGCGGCGAACCGGTTCCATCCCGTGCGCGGCATGCGCGCCAGCGCGTCGGGGTCGTCCCGCAGTTCGACAATCTCGACCCCGACTTCACCGTGCGCGAGAACCTGCTCGTGTTCAGCCGCTATTTCGGCATGTCGGCGCAGGCTGCACGCGCGCTCGTGAAGCCGCTGCTCGAATTCGCGAAGCTCGAGAACAAGGCCGATGCGAAGGTCGGCGAACTGTCGGGCGGCATGAAGCGCCGCCTGACGCTCGCCCGCGCGCTCGTCAACGATCCCGATGTGCTGGTGCTCGACGAGCCGACGACGGGCCTCGACCCGCAGGCGCGCCACCTCATGTGGGAGCGGCTGCGCTCGCTGCTCGCGCGCGGCAAGACGATCCTGATCACCACGCACTTCATGGAAGAAGCCGAACGCCTGTGCGACCGCCTGTGCGTGATCGAGGAAGGCCGCAAGATTGCCGAAGGCGCGCCGCACGCGCTGATCGAATCGGAAATCGGCTGCGACGTGATCGAGATCTACGGGCCCGATCCGGCCACGCTGCGCGACGAGCTGTCGGCGTTCGCGAAGCACACGGAGATCAGCGGCGAGACGCTGTTCTGCTACGTGAGCGACCCGGAACCGCTCAGTGCGCGACTCAAGGGTCGCACGGGATTGCGCTATCTGCATCGCCCGGCCAATCTTGAAGACGTGTTCCTGCGGCTCACGGGCCGCGAAATGCAGGACTGATCGATCATGGACGTCCGCAACTATTCCGCCGCCGCACCGTCGGCACCGCCGCGCGTGTCACGCTTCGCGATCGCAATGCCCGCGAACGCGACCAACTGGATCGCCGTCTGGCGGCGCAACTATCTCGTCTGGCGCAAGCTCGCGCTCGCGTCGATGTTCGGCAATCTTGCCGATCCGATGATCTATCTGTTCGGGTTGGGGTTCGGGCTCGGGCTGATGCTCGGCCATGTCGACGGCGTGTCGTATATCGCGTTCCTCGCGGCCGGCACGGTCGGGTCGAGCGTGATGATGTCCGCGAGCTTCGAGTCGATGTATTCGGGATTCTCGCGGATGCACGTGCAGCGCACGTGGGAAGCGATCATGCATACGCCGCTCGCGCTCGGCGACATCGTGCTCGGCGAGATCGTCTGGGGCGCCAGCAAGGCGATGCTGTCGGGGGCCGCGATCATGCTCGTCGCGGGTGCGCTCGGCTATGCGCAGTTTCCGTCGATGCTCGCGGTGCTGCCCGTGATCGCGCTCGCGGGCCTCGCATTTGCCAGCATCGCGATGATCGTCACGGCGCTCGCACCGTCCTACGATTTCTTCATGTTCTATCAGACGCTCGTGCTGACGCCGATGCTGCTGCTGTCGGGCGTGTTCTTCCCGACCACGCAGTTGCCGCCGATCGCGCAGCACGCGGCGCAGGCGCTGCCGCTCGCGAACGCCGTCGAGCTGATCCGGCCCGCGATGCTCGGCCGGCCGTCGACCGACGTCGCGCTGCATGTCGCGGTGCTCGCCGGCTACGCGGTCGGCGGATTCCTGTTGTCCGCGTGGCTGTTCCGGCGGCGGATGATGCGCTGACGGCCGGCGCACCGGGCGCCGGCTTATGCGACGGCGTTACTCGTCGTCGTCGCTCCACGGAATCTCGACGTCGGTCAGGAACGCGACGGTCGCGAGCGGGCCACCTTCCTGGCGGCCGAGCTTGCCGTCCGCACGATGCCATTCGACGCGGAACTGCGTGCCCGGATCGTCGGCGACCAGATAGACCGAGCGCAATTCGTCCGCGTCGGCTTCGTCCACCGGGCCGTCGAACGACACCAGCATCTTCTGCGGCCACAGGCCGTTGACCGGATCGTAAATACGGTCGCCCTGCGGAATGTCGATGCTGGCATCGACGCCGATCGTTGCGGATGCCTCGATGATCATCGTGCCGAGTGCGTTCAGCACGGCCGTCGCCCGCGCGGAATTGGCCTGGCGGATCGCGAGATCGCCGCGCGTCAGCGCCTTTTCGAGTCGAGGATGAATCTTCGGTTGGGTCATGCGTTTTCCTGTTTGCTTCTTGTAAATGGCGCCGCACGCGTGAAACGGCGGCGCCGGATGAATACGACGATTGCGCCCGGCTGGCGCATCGCTTGCGCGCGTCAGAACCCGAGCGCGACCGCGAGCACGCCGCTCGCGATCCCGAACACGACGACGAGGATCGCGACGATGGCCAGCATGTAAGGCTTGAACGAACGCGCGAGCATCGCGAGCGACGGCACGCTGATCGGCGGCAGCGTCATCAGCAGCGCGGCGGCCGGGCCGACGCCCATGCCGAGCGACAGCATCGCCTGGATGATCGGCACCTCGCCGGCCGTCGGGATCACGAACAGCATGCCCGCGACCGCGAACGCGACGATCCAGCCGAGATGATTGCCGATGTCCGGGCCGATATGCGGGAACAGCCACGCGCGCGCAGCGCCGAGCAGCAGCACGAGCACGATGTATTCGGGCACGAGCCGCACGGCCATGCGCCCGAGCAGCTTCATCCAGCGGGCGAACGGATTGCCGGCCGCGGCCTGCTCGGCCGCCAGCGCGGCGAGCTGCGCATCGTCGATGCGGGCGTCTTCAGGGCGTGCGATCCGGTTCAGCAGATAGCCGATCCCGAACACCATCGCGACGCCGAGCACGAGGCGCAGCGCGCTCCAGTGCCAGCCCAGCACGAAGCCCATGAACACCAGCGCCGCCGGGTTCAGCACCGTGTTGCCGAGCCAGAATGCAACCGCGCCGCCCGGCGATGCATGGCGCGCCCGCAGCCCCGCGACGACCGGCGCCGCGCAGCACGTGCACATCATGCCGGGCAGCGACAGCAGGCCGCCCGCGGCGACGCTGCCGAAGCCGGTGCGGCCGAGCACGCGCGCGACCCAATGCGCGGGCAGCAGCGCCTGCACGGCCGAACCGAGCAGCAGGCCCAGCACCATCGCCTGCCAGATCGCCTTGCCGTACGCCCACGCGTAGTCGAGTGCGGCCTTCAGCGACGGCTCGGGCGCGGCCGCCGACGTGCCCATCAGGATCGACTGCCCGATCGAATGATGCTCGGCGGCAACGAACGCCTTGTTGTAGTACGGAAACCATTTCACATAGAACAGGCCTGCGACCGCGATCAGCAGGAAGGTCATCCAGCCGAGTGCCGGATTGGGTTGGGTGCGTGTGGTCGTCATCGTGTGGTCGTGGGTTGGTCTTTATCAGTTGCGGAGGTCGCGCCTGCGGCAAGCGCGGCCGATGCGGGCAACCCGGCTTGCGCGAGTTCGGCCAGCAGCGCACGCGCCTGATCGCGCACGTCGGCGGCGTTGGGCCGGAACGTGAACGTCAGCGCCCGGTTCGGCTTGCTGTACGTCGCGCGGTAAGTCCGTGCGTAGGCGGGATCGTAATGCCTGTCGATCAGCTCGGTGAACAGTTCGGCCCGTGCGTCCGCATCGATCAGCGCCTTCCAGTGCGTCACCTGTTCGCGGCTATGCAGGCCGATCAGCCGATGGAGCTGCGCCTTGAACGCGTCCGGTTCGTCGAACAGGTGTGCGTAATCGTCGAGGAGGAACGCAATGCGCTCCTCGTGCGCCGCATCGACATGCACCCACGGCCCTGCGTGAAACGCTTCGATCAACGCGATCGGCAACTGCACGAGCCCGATCCTGCGGCTTTCCGATTCGACGAACACCGGCCATTCGGGGTCGAAACGCCCAAGTGTTTCGACGAGCCCCGAATCGAACCCCTTCTGCGCCGGCTGCGGCTTGCCCGGCAGCGCGCCGAGCAACGAGCCTCGATGGCACGCAAGCGCCTCGAGATCGAGCGTCTGCGCGCCTACGTCGCGCAGTGCGTTCAGCAGTCGCGTCTTGCCGCAGCCCGTATGGCCGACGAGCGCGATGTAGCGAAAGCGCGTCGGCAGCGAATCGAGCGTCGCGCACACCGACTGGCGGTACGCCTTGTAGCCGCCGTCGAGCTGGCGCGCCTTCCAGCCGATCAGGTTGAACCAGGTCGTCATCGAGCCCGAGCGCTTGCCGCCGCGCCAGCAGTAGATCAGCGGCCGCCAGTTGCGCGGCCGGTCGGCGAACGTCGTGTCGAGATGGCGCGCGATGTTGCGCGCGACGATCGCCGCGCCGACCCGAGTCGCCTCGTACGGCGAGACTTGCCGGTACATCGTACCGACGAGCACGCGCTCCTCGTTGCTGAGCACGGGCGCGTTCAGCGCGCCGGGAATATGATCCTCGGCGAACTCGAGCGGCGTGCGCACGTCGATGATCTCGTCGAACTCACCGGCGCGATCGAGGGTGACAAGCAGGTTCTTCAATTTGGCGTCGAACAGGGGCGATGCGGCTCGATGAGCCGCATGGACACGGAAGGCGGATTGACGATTATCTCACGGGCCGGCGTCTCGGGCCGCGCACGGCAGTCGGCGGCGCCGATGCGGCCTGCATCGCGTCGATCAGGTGGTCGCGAAACGCGCGAACCGACGCCGGCAGATCGCGCCCCGCCATCGTCTGCACCTGGATGCTGCGCTCGCGCAGCTGCGCGTTCGTCACGGGCACGACGACGAAGCCATCCGCGGCGCAGCGGTCGCGCACCGACAGCAGCCCCGTGAACATCACCGCGCCCGTGCGCCGAGCGTAGCCATACATCGCCGCCGTGTTGTTGCTCGTCAACTCGGGCTCGAGCAGCAGCCCGTCGAGCGCGCACGCGATGTCGATCAACTGGCGCACCGTCGTGCCGGCCTCCGGCAGCACGTGCGGGTGACGCGCGACATCGGCGAGCGACACCGCTTCTCGCGTTGCGAGCGGATGGTCGTGCCGCACCAAGGCGAAGATCGGCGCGCGCTCGGTATGCTCGACGCGCACGCCCTTCTCCGGCGCGAGGCTGAAGCTCAACGCGATGTCCACGTCGCCGTCGCGCACACGCCGCGTCGCGTCCGCCGGCGACACCACCCACACGGAAAAATCGACGCCCGGATGGCGCGCCTTGAAACGCGCGAGCGTGCCGGGCAGGAAGTCGATCGCGAACCCTTCCGAGCACGCGATCTTCAGCAGGCTGCCGTGCAGCGCGTCGAGGCCGCCGATGTCCTTCATCACGTGCTCGGCCTCCAGCAGGCTGCGCTGCGCGAACGCCAGGAGCCGCTCGCCGGCCTCCGACAGCGCCATCCCGCGCGGCCGGCGCTCGAACAGCGGCGCGCCGAGCTCGCTCTCGAGTTTCGCGATCTGGCGGCTGATCGCCGATACGGCCACGTGCAGCCGCGCGGATGCGTCGCTGATCGAGCCGGTGCGCGCCACTTCGACGAAATACCGCAACGCCAGGCCATGCAGGAAAGCCGCCATCGTTCTGTCTCCGCCCGGCCACCGGCCGTGCTGCTTTGCCTTTTCGGCAAAGAAAGGTTCGAAATTCGATCATTGTGACAAAAAAAACGGCTTTCTAGAATCGATCGCACTCCATGCTGCACGCCCGATCCGCCGCATGCAGCGAACCCGACAGAGGAGACACGACTTGAGCCGTAACGCCGCCATCCAGCACGCGCTGAACCAGTTCGAATCCGGTGCGTTCTTCACGACCCTGAGCCGCCGGGTCGGCCTGCGCACCGAAAGTCAGGAAAGCGGCAGCGGTGCCGTACTGCGCGCCTACCTGACCGACGAGATCGCCCCCGAGGCCGCGCGCCTCGGCTTCACGTCGCGGATCGTCGACAATCCCGTCGACGGCGGCGGCCCGTTCCTGCTCGCATCGCGCCACGAAGACGATGCGCTGCCGACCGTGCTGATCTACGGTCACGGCGACGTCGTGCGCGGCTACGACGCGCAGTGGCGTGCGCCGCTGTCGCCGTGGACGCTGACGGCCGACGGCGACCGCTGGTACGGCCGCGGCAGCGCCGACAACAAGGGCCAGCACACCATCAACCTGGCCGCGCTGGCAAGCGTGCTCGACGCACGCGGCGGACGGCTCGGTTTCAACGCGAAGCTGCTGATCGAGATGGGCGAGGAAACGGGTTCGCCTGGCCTCGACGCGCTGTGCCGCCAGGAGCGCGACGCGCTCGCGGCCGACGTGCTGATCGCGTCCGACGGCCCGCGCATCGCGGCCGCGCGCCCCACGGTATTCCTCGGCTCGCGCGGCTCGGTCAATTTCAGGCTGAGCCTGCGCGCCCGCGACGGCGCGCATCACTCCGGCAATTGGGGCGGGCTGCTGCGCAATCCGGCGATCGTGCTCGCGCATGCGCTCGCGAGCCTCGTCGACGCGCGCGGCGCGATTCGCGTCGCGGGGCTGCGTCCACCGCCGATCCCGGCCGCCGTGCGCGCTGCGCTCGCCGACCTCTCCGTCGGCGGCGGCCCCGGCGATCCGGCGCTCGACGCCGACTGGGGCGAGCCCGGCCTAACCGCACCCGAGCGCGTGTTCGGCTGGAACACGTTCGAGATCCTCGCTTTCAAGGCCGGCAACCCCGAGCACCCCGTCAATGCAATCCCGCCCGCCGCGTATGCGCACTGCCAGTTGCGCTTCGTCGTCGGCACCGACTGGGAAGCGCTGCATGCGCATCTGCGCACGCACCTCGATGCGCACGGCTTCGCCGACATCGAGATCGACGTCGAACGCGGCGCACCGGCAACGCGCGTGCCCCCGGACGATCCGTGGGTGCGCTGGGCCGTCGCGTCGCTGGCGCGGACCACCGGCAAGAAGCCCGCGATCCTGCCGAATCTCGGCGGCACGCTGCCGAACGAAGTATTCGCCGACACGCTCGGGCTGCCGACGCTGTGGGTGCCGCACTCGTACCCGGCGTGCTCGCAGCACGCGCCCGACGAGCACCTGCTCGCGAGCGTCGTCAGCGAGGGGCTGCAGATGATGGCCGGCCTCTTCTGGGATCTCGGCGACGACGCACCGACCGTTCGCCGCGCGGCACCCGCCGCGGCCGGCGCCGCCCTGTAACGCGCTTCGCCCCTTTCACGGGACCTGCATACACGATGAATACGACCACCCTGACCTCGCAGGAAGCCGCCCGCCCCAGCGCCGCGAAGATCCGGCGCATCATCTTCGCGGCGTCGATCGGCAACGCACTCGAATGGTTCGACCTGATCGTCTACGGCTTTTTCGCGGTGACGATCGCCAAGCTGTTCTTCCCCGCCACCAGCGAAGCGACGTCGCTGATGCTCACGCTCGGCACGTTCGGGCTGTCCTACCTGATCCGGCCGATCGGCGGCTTCGTGCTCGGTGCATACGCGGATCGCGCAGGCCGCAAGGCGTCGCTGCTGCTGTCGATCGCGATGATGATGGCCGGCACGCTGCTGATCGCGCTGATGCCGACCTACGCATCGATCGGCATACTCGCGCCGCTCGGGATCATGCTGTCGCGGCTGATGCAGGGCTTTTCCGCCGGCGGCGAATTCGCGAGCTCGACCGCGTTCCTCGTCGAACATGCACCGCAGCGGCGCGGCTTCATGTCGAGCTGGCAGTTCGCGAGCCAGGGCCTTGCAACCCTGCTCGCATCAGGCTTCGGCGCGCTGCTGACCTCCACGCTGACGAACGCGCAACTCGAAAGCTGGGGCTGGCGCGTGCCGTTCCTGTTCGGGCTCGCGATCGGCCCGGTCGGGCTGTACATCCGCCGTTACGTCGACGAAGGCGTCGAGTTCAAGACGCAGGCACGCTCGGAAGCGCCCGTGCGCGAACTGTTCGCGGATCAGAAGCTGCGGGTGCTGCTGTCGATCGGCGCGCTCGTGATCTCGACCGCGATCAACTACATGATCCTGTACATGCCGACTTACGCGATCAAGCAGCTCGGGCTGCCCGCGTCGACGGGCTTCGCGGCAACGCTCGCGACCGGCTTCGTGCTCACGCTCGTCACGCCGGTCGTCGGCCACCTGTCCGATCGCACCGGGCGGATCCGCATGATGGCGGCCGCGGCCGTGCTGATGCTCGTCACCGTGTACCCGACGTTCGCATGGCTCACGCGCCACGCGTCGTTCGCGACGATGCTCGCCGCACTGGTCTGGATCGGTGCGCTGAAAGCGATGTACTGCGGCGCGCTGCCGGCGCTGATGGCCGAGCTGTTCCCGTCGCAGACCCGCGCCACGGGGCTCGCGGTCAGCTACAACACGGGTGTCACGCTGTTCGGCGGCTTCGCGCCGTTCGTGATCACCTGGCTGATCAGCGCGACCGGCAACCGGCTGTCGCCGGCGCTCTACCTGATGGGCTGCGCGCTGCTGAGCCTCGCCGCGCTGTTCGTCGCGCGCACACGCCTCAAGATGCGATAACGGAAGAAACGACGGCGCAGCGATGCGCGGCCGGTGCGTCCCGCCGCGGCATTGCTGCCGCGCGGGCCGCGCGCCGCTTGTTCACGTCAAGGCGCCGGGTTCGGCTGCAGCTCGTGCAGCGCGTCGATCTCGGCGAGGATCTCGTCGGACAGCTTCACGTCGATGCTGCCGATGTTCTCCTTCAACTGCTCGAGCGACGTCGCACCGATCAGGTTGCTGCGCACGAACGGCCGGCTGTTGACGAATGCCAGCGCGAGCTGCGCGGGCGACAGCCCGTGACGCCGCGCGAGCGCGACATAGCGCGACGTCGCCTCGACGGCCTGCGGTTTGCTGTAGCGCTGGAAGCGCTCGAACAGCGTGATGCGTGCGCCGGCCGGACGCGCGCCGTTCTCGTACTTGCCGGACAGCCAGCCGAACGCGAGCGGCGAATATGCGAGCAGGCCGACGCCGTCGCGATGCGTGAATTCCGACAGCCCGTTCTCGAACGTGCGATTCAGCAGGCTGTACGGATTCTGGATGCTCGCGACGCGCGGCAGATCAAGCTTCTCGGCCGCCCGCAGGAACTGCGCGACGCCCCACGGCGTTTCGTTCGACACGCCGATCGCGCGCACCTTGCCGGCCTTCACGAATTCCGCGAGCACGCCGAGGGTTTCCTCGATCGGCACCGTATAGGTATCGTCGACCCACGGATAGGCGGGACGGCCGAACGTCGTCGTGCTGCGATCGGGCCAGTGCAACTGGTAGAGATCGACGTAGTCCGTCTGCAGGCGCTTGAGGCTGCCGTCGAGCGCTTCGGTCAGGTTCTTGCGGTCGAACTGGTTGCCTTCGCCGCGAATATGGCGTGGATTGTGCGGCTGCCGCGCCGGCCCCGCGATTTTCGTCGCGAGCACGATGCGCTCGCGCTGCGCGCGATGCTGCGCGAGCCAGGTGCCGATGTACTGCTCGGTGCGCCCCTGCGTGTCGGGCTTCGGCGGCACCGGGTACATCTCCGCGGCATCGATCAGCGTCACGCCCTGCCCGATCGCGTAGTCGATCTGCTCGTGCGCATCGCGCTCCGAATTCTGCTCGCCCCACGTCATCGTGCCGAGGCCGATCAGGCTGACCTCGATGCCCGAATCGCCAAGTGTGCGGTATTCCATGCTGGTCCTGTCGCGTCGGTGGAAAGCAGGAACGCTATCACATTGAAGCGACCGCTTCAGGCAGGCGCCACGTACGCTTACAGGCCGCCTTCGGCGCCGGCGTCGAGGTTCACGCGCCGGCCCGGACGATGGCGTTGCCGCGCCCCGTTACTGCGGCCGCTGAATGAAGCAGGTTGCCGACGCATGCGCGACGATCTTGTCGTCCGGCGTCTTCAGCGTGCCCTCGGCAACGCCCAGCGAGCGCGACAGGTGGATCACGCGCCCTTCCGCAACCAGGTCGACGTCGCGCGGCACGGGCCGCAGCATCTTCACATGCAGGTCGACCGTGCCGTAGCCGACACCCGCATCAAGCATCGAATGCACCGCGCACCCCGTGACCGAATCGAGCACCGTCGCGGCGAACCCGCCGTGCACGCCGCCGAGCGGATTCAGGTGCCGGCCGTCCGCCCGCGCCGAAAACTTCACATAACCGAGCTCGACGTCGAGCGGACGCATCGGGATCGTCTCGGAAATCGACGCGAGCGGCGCATCGCCCGATACCGCTGCGCGCAGCAGATCGAGACCAGACAGGGAAAGCGGGTTCATCGGGTTGTCTCCGGGTTGAAAGCGCGTCGCCGCACTAGTAAGTTCCAAATTGGAACCCATTATTGACAACGATGGCGGCCGTTGTCAACGCGGCCGGGCCCGTTGCAACCGAAGGCGGGTTCTATAATCGAACCCGCTATTTCACTGAACCGCCGCAAGAGACTCGACGATGAAATGGGATGACATCGGCACGCTGAACTGTTCGGTCGCGCGTACGCTCGCCGTGCTCGGCGACCGCTGGACCATGCTGATCCTCCGCAACGCGTTCCTCGGCTGCCGCCGCTTCGACGCGTTCCAGACCCAGCTTGGCCTCACACGCCACGTGCTGGCCGAGCGGCTCGCACGGCTCGTCGACGAAGGCGTGCTGGTCAAGCGTGCGTATCAGGAGCGCCCGCCGCGTTTCGAATACCGGCTGACGGACAAAGGCCTCGACCTCTATCCGACCCTTCTCGCACTGACGGCATGGGGAGACCGCTGGAAAGACGACGGCCAGGGGCCGCCGGTGCAGTTGCGCCACCGCACTTGCGGCCATCTGATGCATGCGGTCACCGTCTGCTCCGCCTGCGGCGAGCCGCTCGACGCACGCGACGTGCAGCCGGAACGTGGCCCCGGCTGGATCGCAGCCGAGGCAGCCGGCGCGCCTGCGGCCGAGGATTGACTCATCGCGCATGCATGACCGCGTGACGCACAAGGATCGTTCGTTGCGTTCGCGCTGCTGTCTCCGGCCGCATCGAGCCCGCCCCGCTGCACTCGTGCATGGCTTGCACGTCGTTATCCCGCCGCCACCGTACAAGCATTCAGGCGCGGCTATCGCCCCCATCCATCAATCAGCCCGATCGCGCACACGGATCCCGCACAACGCAACTTTGCGTCACCGCCGCTGCCATCGCCGGTCATCTCGATGAGTCATCCCGTCTCATCCGCACGTGACCGGGCCGCCCCGTCTGCGTTACACTCACGGCCCGCTGTCTCGAAATTGTTCGCTGTCCAAGATGTTGTCGCGCAATCGCCTCGCCGCCGCCTGTCTCGCCGCCTCCCTGCTCGCCACACCGTTCGCCGCCTTCGGCAAGACGCAAAGTGAATCGCTGCTCCAGCAGGCGATCGACTTCGTGTCGCAATGGTTGCCGGCCCCCACTCACGAAGCGCCCGCGACACAGGTCGTCGAATCGGCGTTCTCGCCCGACGGCGGTGCCGAAGCGCTCGTGCTGAAAGCGATCGGCGCCGCACGCAGCTCGATCCGCGTCGCTGCCTATTCGTTCACGTCGCCGCCGGTCACGCGCGCACTGCTCGCCGCCAAGCGACGCGGCGTGAACGTCGCGGTGGTCGTCGACGACAAGGGCAATCGCGCAAAGAGCAGCAAGCAGGCATTGAACCTGCTCATCAACGCCGGTATCCCGACGCGCACGATCGACGCCTATGCGATCCATCATGACAAGTACCTCGTGATCGACGCCGAGCACGTGGAGACGGGCTCGTTCAACTACAGCGCGTCGGCGGCCAGCCGCAATTCCGAGAACGTCGTCGTGGTGTGGAACAACCCGCAACTCGCGTCGCGCTATCTCACGCACTGGCAAAGCCGCTTCGACCAGGGCACGCCGTACCGCTCCAGCTACTGACGCACACTGACGCCCGACGCTCGCCCCTTCGTGTTCGATCTGCCGTGTTGCAGATGATCGGCGAGCGAGGCGCGACGTTCAATTCGGCCGAATGGCCAGCGCGCCGCCTCGCGTATCGAACGATCCACGCAACGCGCCAACGCGCTCAATGGATTTCGGACATCCGCCCGGATGCAGCGCGGACCTGTGTCGTCGGCGCACAGCGATTCGCACGCCCGCCCACGCCACTTGCCGAAGACATCGACAAGCCGCTGGCGCCGCCCGGCAGCGCGCTACTCACGCATTCCATGTCGAATACCAGCGTGTTCTGAACCATCGGATAAAGAAGATACAGCGCAAACGCGAGATAGCCCGCGTACAGAAATCGAACCATGGTGCGATGGAAAGCGATAAGCGATTGGACTCGCCCTGTTTACGGCACTGTGCCGGGTACCTTGAGGCATCGCGTCTCCGATTGCGCATCGGGATGAAACGCAGGTTCATGGCACCTGCTTCTCGCCGCATCTGCATCGATCCGGGGTGGGCCGAAACCGGCCGTCGCCGGACTTGCGGCTTGGCGATCGCCTCGACCGTCACGCGGTACTGCTGTTCTTCAACCTGAACGCATTCAAGTCGATCAACGACCGCTTCGACCATGCCGAAGGCGACCGCGCGCTCAAGGCATTCGCCGATACGCTAACGGGCACGCTGCGCGACAGCGACGTGATCGCACGGCTTGGCGGCGACAAGTTCGTCGTGCTGCTGAGCGCCAGCGATCCGGCCGACCTCGCCGAGCCGGTCGAACGCGTGACGCAGGCGCTCGCGCTGCGCAACGCGGCCGATGCGCGCGGCGATGAAATCCGGTTCAGCGTCGGGCACGACGACGACGATTTCGCGCACCATCGGGACGTGGCCGACCTGCTCGCATCGGCCGACCAACGGATGTACGAGGACAAGCAGCGCGGCAAGACGGCCGGTGCGTAAGCGCGCGCGGGCGCATGCCGCTGCCCGGCCGTTCAACTGCGCTGGTTGAGCGGCTGCGTCAGCTTCCGCACGGCGGCGCGGACGCCATCGCCTCCGCGATCTGCTCGGGCGTCAGGTCGCGCTGGTGCGTGGCGAGCGACCAGCGATGCCCGAACGGATCCTCGACCTGTCCGTAGCGATCGCCCCAGAACATGTCGGCGGCAGGAATCGTGACCGTCGCGCCGGCCGCGACCGCCTTCGCGATCGCCGCGTCGGTGTCCGGCACGTACAGGTGCAGGCAGACCGGCGTGCCTTTCAGGGCCTTCGGCCCGAGCGCGCCGTGATCGGGCATTTCATCCACCAGCATCAGTGTCGAATCGCCAATCACGAGGCACGCGTGCGCGAGCCGGCCGTCGGGCATCGCCAGGCGAAACTGTTCGCTCGCATTGAATGCGCGCTTGTAGAAGTCGATGGCTGCTGCTGCGCCGGCGCAGATCAGGTGCGGCGTCAGCGTGCGCATCCCTTCCGGGATCGGTTTGACGGACGTGGACATGGATGTCGCTCCTTGAGTCGGTTGTCGTATCGGAATCGGGACGGACGCGCGCTGCGCACGCCTCCGATGCTACGACGGACGAACCCGGCGGAAATCGACACGGCGCCTGACATTTTTTTGTTTTTTCGAGTATCAGGGCGCGCGCGGGCCCCGCATCGGGCGTCATGGGCCCGTTCGGTCGGCCTCGCGGTCCGGCACGCCGAACTGCCGGCGACATGCCTCCAGCAAGCCGGCCACCTCGTCGAGCGGCAGATCGGCAAACCGGGCGATCGGCAGCATCACGCCACCCGTCACCCTGATGCGCGACGAATGCGCCGAGAACGGGTAGCCGATGTAACGATTACCGGCGACGCTGATGATCCGGAATTCGGTGACGTCACGCCACGGCGTGACGGGTTGTTCGGTACGGCCCCGATCAGCCTGAAGCCTGTCTCGTCGACTTGCAGCGCCATCCTGCGCCGCGACGAGACGAAGAAGGCGGCACCCTCCAGCGCCGACGCATGCCGCAACGATCAGATTTGCGGCAGATCGCGCAATGTGCGCGACTCGCTCGTTGCGTCGATGTCGAGCTCGATGCCTTCCGATGCATCGCGATACAGCACGCGTTTCAGCCTGGGCCCGATCGCGGTGGTGTCCGACGCCGAAAAGATTGCGCGGACATCGTTGCCGGACGCGAGCGCGCGCGCCACGTCCGCCACCGGCGCCTCGCTCGGCGTCGCCGCCCACGACCGGTCGGACGGATTCACGGCCGCCCAGCGCACGTGCGTCACGCGCGCGCTGAGCGGATCGATTCGCACACCATTCACCGCAAACATCGACATCGGCATCTCCTTCGAATTTTTTGCGGCCCGCCGTACCGATGCACGGTTACGGGTGGCCCCAGATCTCGCAGACGTTTCCCGCCGGATCCGCCACGGAAATCGCAATCGTACCGTCGCCATAGTCCCACTCGTTCAGGATACTGGCGCCGCACGATTCAAGTCGCGCGACAGCTTCGGAGACATGCGCCACTTCGATGGCCAGCGCAATGCCATGGCCGGTCGGACGAAACTCCGGATACGGGAACTCGCCACCGCTGCCCGTATGAACGGTCAGCGCCGCCCCGTCCACGACAAAGCGATGCCACGGATTCCCCGCAGCCGACACACCTTCGGCATGCACGGGCAGCGCGAGCGCAAAACGGTAGAAATCCACCACCGCCCGAAAGCGATCGTCTTCGACCGGCACCAGGATGCCCAGACTCGCGATCATGTGCGCTTCTCCGGCCGGCACGATTTTCGATGATACATTGGGACGCTTTACAACCGTCAACAGACAATCGTGCACGGGAGAAACACATGACCGACGCCTGGGGAACCTTCCCTGCCAGAATGGGCGACCATCAGGCTTTCATTAGCTTCGACCACAGCTTTGCGGAAATCGCGGAAGGCGACCCGCGCACGTCGCTGCTCAGCGTGCGCGTCCCCTTTGCGCATCCGACGCCGGAAGGCCTGCCGGCCGGCGAAGAATTTGCCGGTCTCGCGCAGATCGAGGATCTGCTGGACGCCACGATCACCGCGAAGGGCGGCATACAGGTTGGCCGCATCACCGTCGACGGCCATCGGGATTTCCTTTTCTACGTGCCGTTCGACGAAGAGGCGGCGGCGGAGATCGTCGACGCGCTGGCCGATCAGACGACCTACGCACTGCAGTACGCACACCAGGACGATCCGGACAAGGAAGCGTACTGGCAGACGCTCTACCCGACCGACGACGACTGGCAGATCATGCGCGACATGCGCGTGCTGGATGAATTGCGGAAGAAAGGCGATGCCAGCGACGTCAGCCGGCGCGTGATGCACTGGGCGTACTTTCCCGACCCGAGCGATGCACATCAGTTCGCGGACTGGGCTGAAGCGAAAGGCTACCCGGTCGAATCGGTTGCGCCCACCGAAGACGGCAAGTCGGCGGTACGGTTTTCGCACGAAGGCACCATGGCGCTGGCCGACATCACGCGCCATACGGTCGCGATCAATCGCGAAGTGCGTTCGCTCGGCGGGGAATACGACGGATGGGAAACCAGCGTCGAACAGGCTGGCTGAGCACGTCGACCTGCCCGCTGCGCGCGACGTGATGCAGCGCATCCGGCGCAAAAAATATCCCGGCGGCATTGTTGCGTGCCGCCGGGATCAAGGCATCACCGGCCGAAACCGGCAATGGGCCTGAGGGTTCGCTCAGGCACGAGGAAAGCGATTCGTGCGGATCAGGCGCACGGTAGCCGGGGCGCGCAACCGATGCGATTACGCCGCCCGCCGAACGCCTGTCCGGTTCCGCCGACGCAGCCTTGCGGCGTCGGACGGGCAAAAAGCCCCCGCTCCTGCGCGAGCGAGCGGGGAAATGGTTGACCGGGCCGGGGAAGAACGGTCAACCGGCCAAATTGTGAGCGCGGGCCGCGCAACGATCTGTGCGGCAACTCACCATTTGGTGACAATGCCGCGGCAACCGGCACACTCGCGTGCCGCGCGGATCGCGTCACGGTCCACGCGCAACGCCCGCGACCGGCGCGCGCATCACCACGATGACGGGCGACGGCACCACTGCCCCGATCATCGTCACGCCGTCGGCTGCAAGCGCGACGGAGCTGGAGCCGGAACTTGCCCGCGATCTTGCTGCCCTGCGTGACGAACCCGTCAAGCGACGCGTTGATCGATTTGCGATATGGCAATGCCAGTACGGCGGCGCCGAAATGCTCGGGCATATCGAAGATGCAGTGATATTTCCTGCCGTCCTCGCCGACGAGAAATCGGTCGACCGTCCCTTCGTATCTGCCGTCTTCGAACAGTATTGCAGTGCAGCCTGTCAGGCCGGCATCGACAACGATCGCGCCCGCCGTCGCAGCGTGATTCTTTTCATGTCTGGAATTCTATTTTTTAATTCAAGTGGATATTTGAAGGCCCGGGCCCAGTTTCCGGCAAGTCGCGGGTGTTGTCAAAGCAGGATTATTCTATTTTTCCGCACCGTTTTTTCGAGCTCGCATTTCACGAGCACAAGAACTCGCGTCATGACAGCCGCGTTTCGTCGTCGTGCCGGTCAGCTGAAAAGCCATTCCGAAACCGTCTCGATCCGGACTCCCTGATTTCGAGCGCCGCGGAGAAACAGTAATCGAGGTACTCGATCTCAAGTTTCGACGACATGGTTTTCTCCGGTCAATCTGCCCGCTCTGTTCTTATGATGATCTGCGCATGCCGGGTTTCGCGACACTGTGTGAATCTTCGATGAAATTCGCGCGGCGCGTCATTCCCGCTGGCAATATCGCGATATTCTCGCGGCCTGTCGATATCGCCCGCCGACACATGGCCGCATTCGATTTGCCTACCGTTCCTCTCTGCGCTTTCGCTTGCAGTTCAGGTTCTGCAGCGAGTCGATCCGTTTTTCCGTTCCGGGTATCGCCCTGCTTCGCCGCCGCAATCGCACTGCTAAACTCCGGCAAAGACGACCGCTCGCAACACAAGAGGAAACAATGGCACTCGCCCGTGCACAACAAAATGGCGTAGAAGTCTGGATTGTCCAGCTTCCCGGGCACATCCCCTATGCCTATACGCACCTCAAGCGCGTATTCTCGTCCGACGACTCGCGACACCGGGTCGTGACGATCGACCTGAAGAAGCTGCTGGCATGTGCCGACCGGGACACGACGGACTACGTGCTGCCGCCTGTTCTGTACTGGGCCCCTGGAAAAGCCGCGGGCATTCGTGAATTCCTCGATCCTGAACAGGACAGGATTCCGGACATGCCCTACATCACCTTTCGCGAGACGCGAACGCGAACGCTGTTCGGCATCCCCGGTCTGTCGAAAGTCGGCGTGGCGTCGTTCCGCAACGGCCAGCATCGCGCGCGCTATCTAGCCTACGCAGGCGCAACGGCCCTGCCTGTCGAGGTGCACGAAACGGAAGCCGATCTGCTCGTGCGGTACTGCGGCGCGTAACGGTGGAATACGTTCGACTTTCGCCCGGCGATGGCCGCACATCATGCGGCCGTTCGCGCGAATGCCGCCAGGCCGCTATGCCTGTATCGCGTAGATCCGGTCAGTGACCTCCGTCCGGCCGATGCGGCTCGTTTCGATACCCGCCAGCTGCCATACTGTGCCCACCTGACTGTTCGCGTGTCTGTTCGGCCCGCCCATTCTGTTCGCGGTGCTCGGTGCCTGTCTGTTTTCGCGGCATCGCCACGCGCACGTTATCGTCGCGAGCCTTGCATGCGCCGTCGCCGGACACTGGCTCGTGAGTTTCGCAAGCGTTCGCATCCTTCACGTCTGATGCGATCGGGTCGGCGCCTGCCCGTCAGGCACCGCTGCAACTCGTTGCCAGTACAACGGGATGCAGGAAAAAAAATCCCGACACCGTCATGGGTTATCGGGATCGAACGGCCCTTCAAAGCATGAGGGCACGAGGAAGTCGATACGTTACACCAATGTAAGACTGTTGCGCGTTGTCGGTTCATGCCAAATCCCTGTCTCATTCCGCCACTCAGGCAGTAAAGGACGGCCATAAACGAAAAAAGCCTGCTCACGCGAAACGCGAGCAGGCAAGAAAACGGATCAGCATTCGAGGCACGAGGGCTGTCCAGGGAAGATAACGGCACGGGATGCACAAACCTTAGCCGGGAAAGGAAACTTCGCGACATCAGCTCGACTGGATACGGCCATACAATCTCGCGCTGAAGATGATTTGATGGAAACCGGCCGGACCTTGACGATATCCTGTCGCCCCCAACCCTGGCTTTCCGCCAATCGTTCGCAGTTCGCCCCGGTTTGCGAGTAGCGGAGTATCAGGCCGTTTCATCGGCCATGTGTGGCAAACTTCGACTCCGGATTGACGCAGCGCGCACTCTTTATCGCAGGGAAATCATGTACGTCTTGATCTATATCGCAGCAGTCGCTGTCGCGAACCTGATGGTCGCTCATTTCGGACCGGCTGCTACACCGATCATCGCGTTCCTTCTGATCGGTCTCGATCTCGCGATTCGAGACAGGCTCCACCTGGACTGGCGCGGCCGCGCGCTTTGGTCACGGATGTTTGCGTTGATCGCGGCCGCCGGCGTCGTCAGTTACGCGCTCAATCCCGCTGCCAAGGAAATCGCCCTCGCCTCTCTGGTGGCGTTTGGTTCGGCAGCCGTAGCAAGTGCAATCGTGTTTCAACTTGCACGCCGCTTTCCGATACTGGCGCGTGCAAATGGCGCGAACGTCGCAGGCGCGGCAGTCGACTCCATCATCTTTCCGCTTATTGCGTTCGGAGCTGTGTTTCCGACGATCGCCGCATTGCAGTTCGTCGCCAAGGTAGCTGGCGGCGCTTTGTGGTCGTGGGTGGTTTTTCGAAATACTCGAACGGTCCAGGCGGGGATCGCGAGCAATGTGGCCGATCGGTGAGGACGGGTTGAGCGTTTAGGGGCGTTGTTCGTTGCCGAGCGAGTCGCCGTTTCGTTTCAGTTCGCCGTGGCGTTTCCCGCTTCGACCAGGTCCATCGTCACGGAACAGGGGCTGGCGTGTCGTGTTGTTGGTCGGTTGCACGGACGGCACCGGAATCGAACGAAAATCGTAGAACGAAGCGGTATGTCATTCCCAATTCGGGAATGACAAAAAAACGGCACTGCCTTCTTGGACAGTGCCGTTTCCAACTACTTCATTGGGATATGCAGACCCGGGTTTGACGGCCCGAGGTGGGTCAATTCTCGGCGGGCATCAACACTACTTGGCATCATACGCACCGATCCACTGGAAGCCGAGACCGGTTATCCCGTTCACGAGGCTCTGAAAATCCTGCAAGCCGGACGTGCCGAGGTCGGGCTCAAGCCAGAACGGATGGAAAAAGAAGGATGCAAAACCATCCCGGACCGTCAGCGCGTACTGCGCATTCGTGTAGAGATCCTGCCACGTGTATGACAGACACGAGTACGGATCGATATTGCATATGTTGTATTCGATGTTCCCAAGATTCTCAGGCAGCACCCGTTGCCCGTAATAGTCGGTATTGATGATATACGGGAAGAACTGACCAACCGAAAAGTCGTGATTCGGTGCGGTCGAATTCAGGTTCGGCCGATCTGACGTGTAGTAGACGACCCGCTGGTAGGTCGTCTTGAACAGCGGCGGAACGGCCTTGATCGAAAGGGGCGAAGACTGGTAATGCGGCGCCTCCCACGCGAAGGGAACATAGCCATTCGACGAAAATTCCTGCAGGCCCGCGCTCAAACGAGTCGATGCCCACTGGGTTGAATCTTCGTCCACGGGGCGGTTCTGCGTGGCAAGCCAGAACTCGTAGTCATTGCCGCTCACCGCGTTGTCGATATTCGGCGTCGAATTGTACTGATGCGTGTAGCCGTGCATCACGATCCTGCCGCCCCGCACCAGCGCGTAATTGAGGATCTGCTTCAGACCACTCGCCTGCGCGAGGTGTACGGTCAGCGGCACGCCGCCGTTATAGGCGCCGAGTGGGTCTTCGTACCGCGGAATGGTAGCAATGGAAAACGGAATGCGCTTTGAATACATGTAATCGGTCAGCGTCTTCATCGACGACGTGGTCGTGAACGCGTTGACGTCTTCAAGACGCACCATCGCGCGATGCAGCACCGGCTGGTTGGTGCCGAGAATGTCATGCAGCAGATCACAAATCACCAGGTACCGGTCGCGTGGCCCGATGTACGAGAACGGCATGTCGGCGAAGTACCAGAAATTGCCCGCGCGCATGACGTACGGCGCTTGCGCACCCGTCTGACTGTCCTTGATGGTGACAAGTACGCTGGCCTTTGTCGCGTCGGATACCGCAGTGACGCCAATGTCGGGATCCGCGCTAATCACGCCGGTGCTGGCATTGAACGCATAGTACTTGACCATGCTCGTGTTCTTGTAAGTCACCGTGTCGAAGAAGTTCGGTTTCGGGTTGCTGCTCGTTGGCGTGTAGGCCAGTCCACTCATCCCGGTGAAGGTGAATCCATAGCGGGCCGTGAAGTTGTACGCCGGATCCCATGCGACTTCCCACAGGTTGTTCTTGAACCAGACCACCGTCTTTGACGTCTTGACGACGTCCGCGAGAAATGCGGCAGGAATGGCGTTGTTGTAATAGTCGCCCAGATAGAAAGTCGCCTGATACATTTCGACAGTTCCGGCCGTATAGCTGTCGACGGGTGCAAGCGTGACATTGGTGTTGAAATGGCCAAGCAGGTTGCGCAGCATGATCGCGTAGGCCAGGCCAAGCTTCGAGTACGCGTCGTTCGGTGGGGCATCATAGAGCACCAGGACTTTCGCCGTGGTGGTCTGCGCGAGCACGGAAGACGGCATCTGGGCGAATGCGAACCCGAGCACCAGCACCCATGCGAGAATGAGCTTCTTCATTGTGATCTCCTTCGCGCCTAGTCGCGCCGAAAGTTGCCGTTGCTCAGGCGATGCCTGCCTTCCTTGAAGTTCGGTCCCATGCCGTGCTCGCGCTCGGCATGGCGTTTCCCCTCTTCCGACATGCCTGGCACTATCTCGGTCGCGACGGCCGTGCGCGGTGGAGGCTCGACGCGCGCGTGTGGGACGGGAGCACTCTGGATTCCGGCGCTCCAAACGGTGCCCATCAATGCAATCGCGGACGAAATAGCGGCGCACGCCGCAGCAACCTTGAGCGGGGCTTTCATTGCAGAACTCCTTTCACTGACCTCTGACTGAAAACTGGGGTGTGCGATCAGGGCGAACGCCTCACGTGTGCCTTGCATATCAGGAAGACGCGACCCGAAGAGGTATGCCTGCCTGATACAACCTCATACGAATTGCTCCACGCATCGTCACTTGCCCGACGACGGAACCGTCCGTTGCGTCGGTCACGATCGCTCCGACTTTGAAGGCCACCACTGCACCGGGAAACAGCCGACAACAGATACGCGGTGTCGACAGTGCCGCAGCGGCCTCGCCTGATCGCTACATCAACCACGTATGCATTAACAGTGCCACCCTCCATTCCACCGAAGCGGGCCGGTAACAGCCGAAACGGGAGAGCTTGGAAACGCAAAAAAAACGTTACGCCGAAGAAACGCAGGGCGACGATGCGCCGTGGTACCGGCTCCAAGGCTCATCAGTGCCCGTAGCGGAACACGGCAATGCATGGCGACCCAGCTTTCGTTATCGGGCTGGTGCAACGAAAAATGCTATGGATCCCGAATTTCTATTTCCGAACCGACTGAATGTCGGAACGTTTCGAACCTGAGACGGCGTGCTGCCGGACAACGACGGCCCTGTCTCGCACACATCGGCCGCCTTGTCGGATCCAGGTCGACATGCGCCCGCAGGCAGGCGGGCTTATCCCAAAGGGCGAAAATTTCGTCGACTTCAGCGTCAGCGTGTGGACGCCGTCAGCGCGTCATAGTCGCGCTCGCATTGCTGGCCGGCGACGCCACGTAGGTCAGCGACAGCCCATAACGGCCGACGACGCATATGCCGAGGGGGCAGCCGAATGGGCCGCCGAGTACGCGGCGTTGGCCGGCAACCAGAGGGTGGAGTTTCTCGATCCGAGCTGGCCGCGGGTCAACCGCAAGGCCGGTCACATTCGCGTGAAGCGCGCGAAGCAGCGCGGCAAGAAGCGCGGCGAAGTGATCGAACAGATCGAGATCACGCCTCCGTTGGCCGAGTTTCTCGATCGAGTTGAGGCTGTACGCGGCGACAAGGACTGTCTGTACGTCTTCAGGACGAAGTTCGGCGCGCATTACACGCGTGACGGCATCAAGGGGGCTGGGGGAAGTTGCTGAACGAGGCGATCGAGGAAAAGGTAATTGCCGGTCGATTCACATTCCATGACCTGCGCGCATATTACGCGACCCAGCATCAGGACAAGCGCCGCGCACTGCCCGACCTTCACGCGAATTCAGCGACAACGGCACGTGCCTACGATCGAAACAAAATCGTGAAGCGGAAGGCGCCGTGAATTCCATTTTATGGAATTCAAAAGCAAAAACGGCACTGAGATTTTATCTCAGTGCCGTTCTTTAACTACTTGATACCGCTTGGAATTCTTTGGGGTGGCTGATGGGACTCGAACCCACGACGACAGGAATCACAATCCTAGCTCGCTAGCCTTATCAATCAAGCCTCACAGGCTCGCGCGTGGGAATAATATAGCAAAACTGGC
>NZ_JAAGPP010000093.1:0-36581 GCF_017104975.1 Burkholderia sp. Ac-20344 | reverse complement strand
CACGGCGCGCCGTCACGTGCCGGTCCGGGGGGCGTGCCTGCGGGCCGGCCCTGCGCCTGCCCGCCACCGGCTGCGTCCTTCAGTTCCGCGCCCCCGCCGCCGATCAGCGCGAGCAGGCTCAGCACGACGTCGCCGTCGAGCTGCACCGCGTCGCGCACGGCATCCAGCGGCGTGCCGTCGGGCCCGCGGGCGTCGTCAGTCCGGGCGGCCTCAGTTGCCGCGCGGTGCGATGGAATATGCGAGGACATGGGAGCGAACCGGGGCGAACAGGATGTCACGCGCGTCCATCCGGCGAAGCTGCAGCAAGCAGCCTGCCCCGGCCCGATCGATCGTCGCGCGTGCCCGTGTCATGCGTCAGCGTCCGCCGGCTGCGTGCCGCGCGACCGGCGCATCGAGGTCGTCGACATACGCCGGCACCGGCATCGTCGTGCGTTGCCGAACCGGCGCGACGCGGTGCTCGCGCGTCTGGATGAAGATGCGGTAGCCGACGGCGTACATCGTGCGCAGGTAGACGCCGTGCTCGCCGTTCA
This sequence comes from Burkholderia sp. Ac-20344, assembly GCF_017104975.1. NCBI lineage: Bacteria > Pseudomonadati > Pseudomonadota > Betaproteobacteria > Burkholderiales > Burkholderiaceae > Burkholderia > Burkholderia sp. Ac-20344. The sequence continues at coordinate 36,051 of NZ_JAAGPP010000093.1, read as the reverse complement.
GGCTGAGCTTCTTGCGCAGCTTGTAGATGTGCTGTTCGAGCGAACGGCTGACGACGTCCTCCGGGCTGCCCCACACCGCCCGCGCGATCTCGCCGCGGGCGACGTACTTGTCGAATTGCGAGAACAGCATCCACGCGATCGCGAACTCGCGCGACGTGAGCCGGATCACGTCGCCGGCCACGCTGACCGCTGACGCGTGGCGATCCAGCCGGTACGGACCGCACGTCAATCGCTCGCGGTCTGCGCTGCTGCGCGTGCACTGGAGCCGGCGGCTGGTCAGGCGCAGACGCAGCAACAGTTCCGGCAGGCTGATCGGCGCGAGCACGATCTCGTCCGTTTCGTAGTCCAGCAGGTCCACGGCGTCCATGCTGTCGCCCGGCGAGCAGATCAGGATCAGCGGCGCGCGCTGGACGCCGTGGCACGCGCGATGGACGAGCACGGGGTGCTGCGGATCGATGCCCTGCTCCATGCTGATCAGGATCGCGTCGAACTCGCGACGCGTGAGCGCGCGGGCGAAGGTCGTTTCGTCGTCGAACCGTTCGACGGCGATGCCGTTCGCGGCGAGATGGCTGCAGATTGCATCGCGCCGCGTCATGTCTTTGGAGAAAACCGCAAGATTCATTATCAGCTCGTTCCCTGGATGAGCAGGCAGGAAATGCGTCGTCCATGCCGGCCGGCGTGCGGCGTCATGCGAGGAGCGATGCCATGGTTCCGACTGCGGCAACTGGACGCCCCGGCGGTTGCGACAGACTGCGTCGGCAACGGCGGATGCGATGGATGCAACGTACAGCTCCGGCTCGGTTATCCGGATCGTGAGTGGAGAAAGCCGGGCCAATCGGCGAAAAGTGCTGCGAATACGGATATATCACGTCGCCTGAAATATGTGATGCAAGCAACAATCATCGATATCGGATGCCAATGAATGAATTCCTCCGGAAAAGGATTCGATTTGTTTATCTTTAATACGTAAACAAATGAATGCCGATTCGATTAAAACCGTTTAAACCGACCCTATAAATCGCTATGAAAACGATTATATGGATTTATGCGGGCCCATTCATGATTTATGCGGACTCTTTCATGAAGTGTCCGCACTACTTGCCGGACCGGCGCATTCGTCTCGTCGCAATGCCATTCGTCCCGCGCGCATCACGCTTCTGCGCGTTCCGGCTGCGCCAGGTCGCGGTTCATCGCCGCCAGGTAGCGGCCGTCGAGGAAGCGGCACTCGTGTTTCAGCATGCCGTAGAGGATGAAGTCGGTCCGGTCGGACGCCCCCTCGCGGATTACCCCTTCGCGCCGGAAGCCGAGATTTTCGTCGAGCTGCTGCGCGGCCAGGTTGTCGGCGCGGACATAGCCGCTGATCCGGTTGCAGCGCAACAGGACGAACGGAAAGCGGAACGCCGCGCAGACGAACCCGGGCGTGATCACGTGCGGCGAGCCGGCCACCGCGAAATGCATCGCCACGTTGGGGCCGTTGTAGGCCTGGTACACCACGCCGGCCACGAGCCGGCCGTCCTTCTCGAGGCCGATCGCGTCGTCGTAGTTGGGGTAACGCGCTTCCCCCGTCAAGGACGCCACGAACTGCATCACGTCCTCGCTTCGATCCAGAATGAGCCGTCTCATGCCAATTGCGAGTGCCATGCGGCGAGGCGCGTCGCGCCCGCCGCGTCGTCAGTCATGTCCGGGCCGGCGAGTTGCCGCTGCCGGCCCGGCCGCGCCCGCTCCGTCAGACGGTGACCGTCTGCCCCTTCGGATCCACCGGCCCCAGCCCCAGCTGGCTGAGTTTTTCGACTTCCTTGCCGGTCGCCGCATCCTGCGCTTCGCCCTGGCTGCCGCGCAGGTCGCCAGCCGACACGCTGACGTCCGACGCATCGATCGTTTCGCGGCCCTGCGGCTGGTGCTTGCCGTTCGTCGAGCCGGTATTCAGGATCTCGGCTGCCGTGCTCTTGCCGCTGTCGAACGTCACCGAGCCGTCCGGGTTCTGCTTGCCGATGCTCTTGCCGCTCTTGTCGTAAAGGTTGCCCTGGTCGTCCATCTGCACCTGTACCGTGCCCTTGTCCGTGCTCAGCTTGACGTTGTGCAGCCCCTGGCCGGCCTGTCCGGAGCCGCCCAGGCCGACCGGCAGCCCGCCATTCGCATACGGCGAGTTGCCCGACTGCGGCACGGTGCCATTCGGCGACGTGCCGTCGCCGAGCGTGATCGTGATGGTCTGGCCGCCGGTCGGCGAATTGCCCACGCCGATGTTGACGTTCTCGCCGCCGGGCACGCCGTTGCCGCCGTTCGGGTTGAACGCGCCGTTGTTCTGCGGGTAGTTCACCGGAATCGTCGATCCGGCATCCGTGCTGCCGCTTCCGTTGCCGTTCGGACCGCGGAGATCGCCTGCCGACACGCTGACGTCGGACGCATCCATCGTTTCGCGTCCTTGCGGCTGGTGCTTGCCGTTCGCCGAGCCGGTATTCAGGATTTCGGCTTCGGGGCTCTTGCCGCTGTCGAACGTGAACGAGCCGTCCGGGTTCTGCTTGCCGATGCTCTTGCCGCTCTTGTCGTAGAGGTTGCCCTGGCTGTCCATCTGCACCTGCACGGTACCCTTGTCCGTGCTCAGCTTGACGTTGTGCAGACCCTGGCCCGCGCCACCCAGACCGTTCGCACCACCGTTGCCGCCGGCCGGCGGCTTCAGGAGCGCGGCCAGCGAACCGGCGTCCAGCGTGAAGTTCACCGGCTGATTCGCCGACGATGCACCATTGGCTCCGGAATTGCCGAAGTCGGTCGGCGTGGTCGTCGACGGACTGACGGTAATCGTGATATTCGCGGCCATATCGGACACTCCTGTCTTTGATTGGAAGTATTTACCCGGCTTGCATTTCGTGCGGTCAATATAGGTGAGTGGCTGACCCGATACGCGAACCGGTGCGTATCGACGCGCATAAATACGAAGCGAAATATCGATTGCGATGCGTCATAATTACCTGATTCAAATTCCCAATCACGAAAAAATGACTGCCCTCTCTGCAATTGCCCGCTTCTTCACCGATCGTCGGCCATTGCCGCGACGCTAGCGTCGCCCCATCGCCGAACCGAGTGCCGATTCGAGACGGTCGGCCGGCGACTGCGCCATATGCCTGACGATCGGATCGGAATCGTCCTTCATCTGCTTCGCCAGATCCTCGTCGAGCGGCTTCTGCGCGACACCGCCGGCCGCGGTTCGCAGGTGTGCGATCGCTTCCATCTTCGACATCCCGAGGTCGCGCATCAGTTGCAATGCCGCCGCGATGTCGCTGCCGCCGTCGGGTCGTCGGTCGTCGTCGACCGCTTTGCGATAGAACTGCTTCAGCTCCTTGTGGCGCACGCCGCCGCTCGCCTGCAGATAAGCGGGCGCCAGCGAGTGCCGGCCATGGCTTTCCTCCAGCGCGCCGACCACGCGCGCAGCCGCATGCTTCTTCACGAGGTCGACCTCCTGCTTCTTGTTGTCGGTCGACTTGTTCTCGTTGAATTTGTCGAACTTGATCGGCAGGAAACGCCCGATGCGCTGCTGGTTGACGGTGTCGCGAATGCCGTCCCAGTCGCCCTTTTCCGCCGCGTCCGGTTCGCCGTCGAGCTGTTTCTCCAGCCGGTTGCGCATCGCGCCATCGGCGATGGCCGCCATCTTCTTGTCGCGATAGTGCTGCTTGAGCGAGTGGGCAGCCTTGCGGTTGTCGAGCAGGTCGCGCCCCGACAGGATCGCGCCGCCTGCGATCGCCGCCGACGCGGCGCCATGCGTACCGACCGCGAGGCCCACGCCGGCTCCGATACCCACGGCCGACATGGTCGTCTTGATCGCGGACCGGACCACGCGGTTCTTGCCCTGGACTTCGGCGATGTAGCGCCCGGTCAGCACGTCGAGCATCTTCTCCCGCTGGGGGCCTTCGGGCTGGCTCAGGATCGCCACCTTGAGATCGTAGCGGGACTGGAAGTCGGTCTTGCCTGCGATTTCCGACAACGGCACCTCGCGGCCGCCCGTCGTGATCTTCGGGTCGTCGCTGGAGGCCGGCCAGTTGCCCAGTTGCTTCTGGTAGCGGCTCTTGCGCATCGCGGACGAGCCCAGTTCCTGCGCCGCGTAGACCGTATTCACGCCTTCGTGCGCCAGGGCCAGCGCGGATGCCGGCGAGGAGGTCAGATGCGCCTTCGTCAGCCCCTGCACGATCCCGCCTTCCGGTTTCGTCCTGTTCAGCAACTGGGGGAGCGCGTTCTCGTTGTCGACCCGGATCCATCGCCCGAATCTGCGCAGCGCCTTCGCGCCGACGGAGGCGTTCGGCACGAGCTGGCCCAGTGCTTCGCCATGCGGGCGCGGCGCGTCTTCCTTTTTTCCGGTGTCCGTCGTTCCGTCCGCTTTCTTGTCGGGCGGCTCGTCGCTGCTCTTGCGCGTGGCCAGGTCGCCCGGCGGCTTGGTCGTGACGGGCGCGGTGAGCGGCGGCGTCGATTCCGGCGGCGGCTTCGGCGTCGTCGCGTCGATTCCGCTGCCGGCGGCCGTGTCCGATGTGCTGGTGAGCGCCTCGAAATGCCCGTGCTGGTCCCACACGACGACACGATGCGTCGGCGCCTGCCCCGCTTGGCGCTGGCTGCCGTGGAATTGGCCGATCGTCGTGACCGGATGCGCGTCGTCGACGCCCGCCTGCACGACGCCGACCTGCATGTCGACACCGAACTTCTCGTTCACGAGCGAAACGAGTGCCGCGCCGTGCCCGCCTGCGTTGGCGTCCAGCAGCAGCATCCTGTCCTTCTCCTCCGGGTGCCGCGCGTCGAAGTCGGTGCGGATCTCGCTCACCGCCCGGTCCAGCGCCGGACCGTCGAGGTCCGGCTTCGCGCACTGCACGAGCGAGTAGATCGAGCAGTTGTTGCCGCGGCCGCTGTTGCGGATCGGCTGCATGCCCTGGCCGGCCAGCGACTGCTCGAAGCGCGCGTTGGACGAGCGGGTCGCGTCGAGTTGCGCGTTGCGCGCCGCCTGCGGCACATCGGCGACCACCGGCGTGTGCTTGTCCTTGCCGGAAGACGGCTTGACGGACGGCGGTGTACCGGCTGGCGTGTCGAGGTCGGCGGTTTCGCCGAAAAACGTGTCGAATACGCGACCGAGTCGCGCCACGTGGTCGCCCGTTGCCGGCGGGTCGGTGGTTTCGGCCGCCTTGTCGGTCTTCGCGACCGGCGTCGTCCCGGTCTCCGTCTCGTGCAACGTGGCCCCAACGACGGCCGGCACGTGCCGGGGCTCGGACGTATCGACTTCGCTCGTCTTGTCCGTGAGCGACGCGGGCCGGCTTTTCGATTTCAGCGAAGCGAGCGACGCGTTCGAGCGCAGCGATGGCGACTTCCTGACGGTAAAGCCCGTCGTGCGTTCGCTGCCCGGCTGCGCGGTGTGCTGCGCGACGCCATCCAGCGCCTTGAGCGTTTCCGCGCCCCAGTCGGACGGCGACTCCCGCAGCTTTTCCGCCGACTTCCGGGGCGAGCGCGTATCCAGCCCGGCAAGTTGCGGTGGCGGCGTCGCGCCCGGCGAGGCCTTCTGCTTGCCGGCATCCGGCGTCTTGCGTTCGCCGGACGTCGTCGAGGGCTCGGGCTGCCGCCGTTCGAGCACGGCGTTGCTGATCTTTCGGAACATGGGGATCTCGCGGCAGGATCGTACTGCGCGCTACGTTGGCATAGTGCGGGCGCGGATCCGGCATCGACACGAAGCGAACGCCATTTTCACGAAGGCCGTGCATGCTCGTCCGCGAACCGGGGGCTGCTCCGGCGCCGCGCCCGGTGCGGCCGATGCGAAACGATGTTCGGGGAACCGAATCCGTCGCGGTTTCCGGCATGACGCATTCACTACACTCGGTTCGACATGTTCGGCGACCGTCGCACCTTCCCCCGGAAAGCCGTTGCCTGACCGGGGCCGCCGGCATCTTCCCGATTCTTCCTGGAGCACGCCCGCCATGAAAATTTCGTCCGCTCGCAGCGGTGCCGTTTCCGAACACACGCAGCACAGCCCGGCCGAGCATCCCGCAGGAAAGCCGCGGGCGCCCACCACATCGTTAGGATAGCTTTTGGATTTGTCTGCGATGGCACGCCCCAAGCGCGGCGCAGGCACAACGGGTGCCGCGATGGGCGCGGACACCACCACCACGCCGTTTCATGCCCGCACGTAGAACGATTGCGGCCTGCACACCATCGCGTCCATCACCGGCTGGTCCGAGCCCACCGTGGTGCAGAAGCTCGGGCTGTCGAAGCAGGACGTGAAGAACATCAGCGCGCACGGCATGCAGCCCGATACGGTGACCGCCGCGTTCAAGCAGATCAACAACGGCAACGTCGAGCATCGCCAGGGCACGGCCGACGATCTCGTCAAGGGGCTGGCGCAATTCCCCGAAGGTCACCAGTTCGCGCTCGGCATGCAACGCGATTCGGGCATCGGCCACCTGGTGTCCGCGAAACGTGTCGGCGACCGTCTCGATATCACCGACCGTCAAGTCAACCAGACGACGTCGGTCCACAATGAGCAGGAGCTTCAGCAATACCTGCAGCAACCGGGCGCGTCGAAAATCCACACCTGGTACAACAAGTAGGCCGCGCACCGGCAACCGGTTCTTTGCCCGATCCGGCCCGGCAGCTCCGAGGCGCGCATCGGCACGTCAACGGCGACGCGCCTGACGCACGGCAGCACCGCGGCACCGGCCGATCCGTCGATTCCGCCGCTGTCACGGATCTGCCACCGTCGACCGGTAGCGTTCGGGTCTGACCCACGCTATCGACAGACGAATCCGCCATGCAGCGCACGTCGCGCGCCACGCCCCACGTCTATGCGGCCACGTCCCGCGCCCTCGCCGTCAGCCTCGCGATCAACCTGCTGCTGCTCGCCGTCGAGACGGTCGCGGCATGGTCCGCGCATTCGTCGGGCCTGCTCGCGGACGTCGCACACGCGGCGATCGACCTCGCGGCCGATGCGCTGATCCTCGTCGCATGCCGGCTCGACGCGCGCCTGCCGCCGGAGCGGCGCCCGACCTACGAACCGCTTGCACTCGCGGGCCTCGGCGCGTTGCTCATCGCGACCGGCGTGCAGATGATCTGGCATGCGACGAATCGCTTCGCCACACCGCCCGTCGTGCAGCCGGGTGCGGAGACGCTTGCGCTCGTCGCTGTCACGCTCGCCGGCAAGGCCGCGCTGTCGTACTGGATGTTGCGCAAGGCGCGCGAGACGGGCTCCGCGCTGCTCGAAGCGAGCGGCTGGCATGTCCGGACCGATGCGCTGTCGTCGCTGCTGGCAGCGCTCGCGATGAGCGCGGCGCTGATCGGTTTCCGCCGTCTCGACGATCTGGCCGCGCTCGCGATCGGCGCACTCGTGATTCGCACGGGCGCCGGGTTCATCCGGCGCGGCTGTGCACAGTGGCCGGCCCTGTCGGCATGGGCGGATCGGTCGACGCGCGGCTCGTGAATGCGGGCGGCACGCCATGCATCGCTTTCGACTGCGCTGAATGAAGAAGAGGCTCGCACCGTGCGAGCCTCTTTTGCATGATGGCGCGGCCATCGTGCGACACGCGGCAGGTTGACCCATGCCGATGTATCGCCAGACGAATGCGGCCGGCTCCGATGGAGAGGCGGCCGACGGCGTGACGATCGGCATACCTGATCCACTACCGCCGCGAGCACGCATCGCTCGTCGAGCGCGTCGGCGAGCGGCCGCTGCATATGCCGTGGGGGCGGTTCCGCGCGATCGAGTATCGCGACACCGTGCACGGCGGGCCGCATCTCGCGCTCGTGCGCGGCGAGCCCGATCCGTCGACACCCGTGCTGACGCGCGTGCACGAATGCCATTCGCTGCTCGACCTGTTTGACCTGCTCGATGCGGAGCCGTCCGCGCATTCGTGGCCGCTGCGTGCCGCACTGCAACGGATCGACGCGGCCGGCTGCGGGGTGGCGGCGCTGCCCGACTGCGACATGCGCGGCGACGCGATGCGGGTGCCGGCCGGCCATGCGCGCCGCGACGGACGCGTGACGGGGATCGGCTCGCAGAGCCTGTGCGAACTCGGCGTGCGGCGGCTGAACGTGCTGTCGAGCCCGTTCCGGCTGCCCGCGCTGTCGGGGCACGACCTCGAGATCATGGCGGTCATTCCGCACGGCGACGACGATCCGGACAGCGCGCGGGGCGCGCACGCGAACCCGCTGCGGGCTGCGTGATGAGGCGTTGGCGCGGGATGGCCGGCCGGTTTTCCGCTTGACAGGCTATCGTTTGTTTTTTGTGAATACAGCCTATGATTTGTATTTTGACAATACATGCCATAGACTGTATTTTCCGATGACAAACGATCGCCTGTCATCCTGCGGAGCGCCCGATGACCTTTCCTGTCCAGACCCTGACCCAGCTGCGTCCGATACTCGTCGGCTTCCGGAAAGCCGCGGGGCTCACGCAGGCGCAATTGGCCGCCCGCCTGGGCGTTACGCAGCAATCCTACGCGCAACTCGAGGCCAATCCGTCGGCGGTCAGCATCGAGCGGCTCTTCAAGGTGCTGAACACGCTTGGCGTTCACATGACGCTAGCCCTGGGCAAGCAGGACGTGTCGGCGGCATCGGCCGGTCCCGCGCCCGATGCCGCGCCGGCGACGCGAAAACCGGCCGTGAGCAAACGCACGCCGGAAAAGGCGCGCGGCGCCACGGCCGCAAAAGAACCGATCCAGACCAAGACCGGCGCCGCGCGCAAGCGGCCGGCGCCGGCCACCCCGGGCAAGCCGCGGGTTTCGAAGCGGGAGGACTGGTGACGATGGCCGCTCGTGCCCGTCACGATCGGCTCGACCTGTGGATGAACGGCATTCCGGTCGGCTACTGGGAAGTCCGCCGCGGCGTCGAGCGTCTCGTCTACCTGCCGGCCTGGCTCGACGATCCACAGGGGCGGCCGCTGTCGCTGTCGCTGCCCTTCACGCCCGGCAACCAGCCGCACCAGGGCGCGATCGTCGCCGATTACTTCGACAACCTGCTGCCGGACAGCGAGCCGATCCGCCGTCGCATCGCGCAGCGTTACCGGCTCCGCTCGACGGCGCCGTTCGAGCTGCTCGCGTCGATCGGCCGCGATTGCGTCGGCGCGATCCAGATGCTGCCGCCCGGCGAAACACCCGTCGATCTCGAGGCGATCGACGGCGTGACGCTCGACGACGCGGCCGTCGCCGATGTGCTGCGCCACGCGACCGCCGTGCCGCTGCCCGGCCGCGCGGAACCGGAAGGCGACCTGCGCCTGTCGATTGCCGGCGCGCAGGAGAAGACCGCGTTGCTGCGCCGGGGAAACCGGTGGCTGCGGCCATCCGGCAGCACGCCGACCACGCACATCTTCAAGCTGCCGCTCGGGCGCGTCGGGAACATGCAGGCCGACATGCGGACCTCCGTCGAAAACGAATGGCTGTGCTCGAAGCTCGTCGCCGCGTACGGCCTGCCGGTCGCGCCGTGCGAGATCGGCCGGTTCGACGACCAGAAGGCGCTGATCGTCGAGCGCTTCGACCGGCGTCCGTCGCGCGACCGCACGTGGATCCTGCGGTTGCCGCAGGAGGACATGTGCCAGGCGACCGGCACGCCGTCGGGCGCGAAATACGAATCCGACGGCGGCCCCGGCATCGAGACGATCATGGGCATCCTCGCGCATTCGGCCGACGCCGCACACGACCGGATGAACTTCTTCGTCGCGCAACTCGTGTTCTGGGTGCTGGCGGCGATCGACGGCCATGCGAAGAACTTCAGCATCGCGCACCTGCCCGGCAACACGTACCGCAGCACGCCGCTGTACGACGTGCTGTCCGCGCATCCGATCATCGGCACGCGCCGCCACCAGCTTCCGCCGCGCCGCGCGCGGCTCGCGATGGCCGTGTGCGGGAAAAACCGGCACTACGTGATCGGCGAGATCCAGCCGCGCCACTGGATCGCGCAAGGCCGGCGTGTCGGCCTGACCGAAGACGACGTGCGCGCCGCGATGGCGGCCGTCGTCGTGCGCACGGAACCCGCGATCGCCGAAGCCGCCGCGCAGATCCCGGCGGATTTTCCGGCGGACGTGGCCGACGCGATCTTCGACGGCATGCGTCGGCAGATCCGCAAGCTCGAGGCAGGCGATCTCGTGTGACGGATCAACGGGTTGCGGCACCGGCTCGCCAGCGCCGCCCCCGGCTCCTCCACCCGGACGTGCGCGCCTGCCCCACCGCCGCACAATGGTCGCCGTGCCCATTCCCGACGCCCGCCCCCATATGGAATCCGCCGGCCTCACGACCGCGTTCAGCCCGCTGCAGATCGGCCCGCTGACGCTACGCAATCGCCTGATCGAGTCCGCCACCAACGAAGGCATCACGCCGAACGGCGTGCCGTCGCGCGCGCTCGTCCGCTTTCACGAACGCATCGCCGAAGGCGGCGCCGCGCTGACGACCCTCGTGTACGGCGCGTGACGCTTGAAGTATCGCGTGTGACGCCTGATGCGGGCGCCGTGCCTGCTCAACCGGCGGCGCGCGCGCGGGCGAGCGCCGCGAGATTCCCTTCCCCGAACCCGTGGTGCCCCTTGCGCTGCACGATTTCGAAGAAGATCTCGCCGGGCCGGCGCTTGACGAAGGTCTGGAAGAACAGGCGAGGCACGCCGTCGCTGCCGATCTCGCCGTCGACCAGCACCGCGCGACGGCGCAGCGCGTCGAGATCGACGCCATGCCCCGGCAGCCGCGCGTCGACGTCGTCGTAATAGCGGGCCGGCGGCTCGATGAACTCGACGCCGTTCGCACGCAGCGCATCGACGCAGGACAGGATGTCGTCGGTGGCCAGGGCGACGTGCTGCACGCCCTCGCCCGGATGGTCGGGCAGATACGCGTGCATCAGCTCGGTGCGCCGCGTGCCTTCCTCGTAGACCGGAATCCGCACCGCGCCGCACGGCGACACCATCACGCGCGATTCCTCCGACACATGCCAGTGCGCGTCGATTTCGTGGATCTCGCGAAAATGCAGCAGGTCGTGGTAGAAATCCAGCCACTCCTGCATGCGCCCGGCGCCGACCGTCTGCGTGAAATGATCGACCTGCTGCAGCCCGACGCCCACACAGTCGAGATCGGTATGCGCGGTCGCGATGTCGATCGGCCGGAAATCGATGTCGAAGATCGAGATGTCGCCGACACCGCCGCGCTGGCCGTCGCGCCCGCGCCAGCGGTCGACGAAATAGAGGTGCGAATCGCCGATACCCTGGATCGCCGGAATCTTCAATTCGCCGACGCCGACCTTCTCGCCCTCGAACGCCCACGCGCCGAGCTCGATCGCGCGCTCGAACGCGCGCCGGGCGCTGGCCACGCGCAGCCCGATCGCGCAGACGCCCATCCCGTATTCCTCCGCGTAGCGCGCGGCGAACGAATCGGGCTCGGCGTTGATCAGGAAATGCATCTGCCCTTGCCGGTAGAGCGTGACGTTCTTGCTGACATGCCGCGCGATCGCCTTGAACCCGAACTGCTCGAAGCGCTGCGCGAGCGCTTCCGGCACGGGCGCCGCGAATTCGACGAATTCGAGGCCGGCCATCCCGAGCGGATTGGCAGCCGGATCGGCAACGGGCGGCGTATCGCTGGACAAGGGGTGGGAATTGCCGGGCATTCCAGTCTCCGGGGGCATGCAGTCGATGGGGATGGCGCCCGCCGCGTGCGGCATGCGCAGCCAGCGTGGCGACCGCACATCCGCCCCGAACGGGCAAGTTTTCAATGCTGCCGATTTTAACCAGATCGTTCACGGCGGCACACCCTGGCCAAACGGGATATCGTCACGCCGCCTAGTGCAAACCCGAAAATCGTTCGATAATCGCACGAACTTGAACGATAATCGCGCACTCTGCCCGATTGGCCAATTGCCGCCGTGCGGCGCCCGCCCTATTCTCCGTTCACTCATCGACTTCAATGCAGCATCGGACGCGGCGCCGCCACGATTCCACGATGCGCCGTTCCAGGAGACACCGCCATGACCCCAACCTTCGACACCCTCGACGCCACCGCCGGTGCCCGCATACGCAGCCAGGCCCGCAAGGCCGCGATCGGCAGCTTCGTCGGCGCCGTGGTCGACTGGTACGACTTCCTGCTGTACGGGATCGTCGCCGCGCTGGTATTCAATTCCGAGTTCTTCCCGAAAGTCAGCCCGACGATGGGCACGCTCGCGGCGTTCGCGACCTTCGGCGTCGGCTTCCTGTTCCGGCCGCTCGGCGGCGTCGTGTTCGGCCACTATGGCGACCGGCTCGGCCGCAAGCGGATGCTGGTGCTGACCGTGATGCTGATGGGGCTGTCGACGGTCGCGATCGGCTTGCTGCCGACCTTCGCGACGATCGGCTGGTGGGCGCCCGTGCTGCTGGTGCTGATGCGTGCGATCCAGGGCTTCGCGGTCGGCGGCGAATGGGGCGGCGCGGCGCTGATGGCCGTCGAAAGCGCGCCAAAGGAAAAGAAGGCGTTCTACAGCAGCGGCGTGCAGGTCGGCTACGGCGTCGGTCTCGTGCTGGCCACGGGCATCGTGTCGATCCTGAGCCACACGCTCGGCGAGGCCGCGTTCAAGTCGTGGGGCTGGCGCCTGCCGTTCGTGTTCAGCATCGTGCTCGTGCTGATCGGGCTGTGGGTGCGCAAGAACATGGACGAATCGCAGGAGTTCGTCGAGAAGGTCGAACACGGCAACCGCAAGCTGCGCCTGCCCGTGCTGGAAGCGCTGACGCGCCATCCGAAGGCGTTCCTGCTGATCATCGCGCTGCGCCTCGCCGAATTGTTCACGATGTATATCGTCACCGCGTTCGCGCTCAGCTATTCGACGTCGAACCTCGGCATGTCGCGCGACCTGTTCCTGAACATCGGCCTGCTGGTAGGCGCGGTGAGCTGCGTGACGATCCCGTGTTTCGCGTGGCTGGCCGACCGCTACGGCCTGCGCCGCATCTACCTGATCGGCGCGCTGATCGGCGTCGCGTCCGCGGTGCCGTTCTTCCTCGCGCTGGAGGCGCGGTCGATCGCGTGGATCGTGATCTTCTCGATCCTGCTCGCGAATGCGGCGCACGACATGGTCGTGAGCGTCCAGCAGCCGCTGTTCACCGAACTGTTCGGCGCTGAATACCGCTATAGCGGCGCGGGCGTCGGCTACCAGTTCGCGAGCGTGGTCGGCGGCGGGTTCACGCCGTTCATCGCGGTCGGCCTCGTCACCGTGGCCGGCGGTTCGTGGCACCTCGTCGCCGGTTATCTCGCGGCGGGCTGCCTGATCTCGCTGGCGGTCGCCGCGCGGATGCGGGCGGCGCAGTAACAACCTGCCGAATGGCCGGCCCGACCCGTGGCCGGCCATCGCACATGGGTCGACGGCGGTCGGCAACAGCCCTGCTGCCTCGCGTGCGCGACGTCAAACACTGTCAGTTGCACGCCCCTTTTCCCCTTTTCCCCTCCGAACCTTCCACGCCGCCCGCCGACCAATGGCATCATATGGGCCTACGTCAGTCACCGATACGCCCCCATATCATGTCGAATCTCATCGTCCACGGCGGCACTCCGCTGCGCGGGGACATCAAGCCGTCCGCGAACAAGAACGCCGTCCTGCCGATTCTGTGCGCCACCCTGTTGACCGATCAGCCGCTGCGCCTCGTCGGCGTGCCGGATATCACCGACGTGCGCAAGATCCTCGACATCTTCCGCACACTCGGCAGCGACGTGTCGGTCGACTTCACGACGGGCCTGCTCGAACTCCACCATCGCAATACCCGGTTCGACCCGGCCATCCACCGGCTGCCGGAAGCGATGCGCTCGTCGATCATGCTGATCCCGCCGCTGCTCGCACGCTTCGGCGTCGCGCGCCTCGAGAACGACGTGAAGGGCTGCACGCTCGGCGTGCGCGAGATCGATCCGCACGTCGAGGTGTTCGAGCGCTTCGGCGCGCACATCGAGCGCACGCCCGATTCGCTGATCGTCCGCACCGACGGCCCGCTGACGGCCAACGACCACTGGCTCGACTACGCGTCGGTGACGACCACCGAGAACTTCGCGCTGTGCGCGACGACCGCGAACGGCACGTCGACGCTGATGAACGCGGCGTCCGAGCCGCACGTGCAGGAGTTCTGCCAGTTCCTCGCGATGATCGGCGTCGCAATCGAAGGTATCGGCACGTCGCGGATCTGCGTGACGGGCGGCCGCAAGCTCGGCGGCGGCGAGTTCCGCTTCGCCGAGGATTTCCACGAGATCGCGACGTTCCTCGCGCTCGGCGCGATCACCGGCGGCGACATCACGGTGCGCAACTCGTCGCCCGAACATTTCCCGCTGATCGACCGCACATTCGCGAAGTTCGGCGTCAACGTCACGCACCGCGACGGCTGGTCGCGCGCGGAACGCGACGGCCCGCTGCGCGTGCGCCGGCCGTTCACGCAGAACATCCTCACCAAGGTCGAAGCCGCGCCGTGGCCATACCTGCCGGTCGACCTGCTGCCGATCTTCATCGCGCTCGGCGTGCGCGCGGAAGGCAGCGCGATGTTCTGGAACAAGGTCTACGACGGTGCGCTCGGCTGGTCGGGCGAACTGTCGAAGTTCGGCGCGCACGTGCTGCTGTCCGATCCGCACCGCCTGATCACGTTCGGCGGGCTGCAACTGACGCCGGCGCGCGTCGAGAGCCCGTACATCATCCGCGTCGCGATCGCGCTGCTGATGGTGGCCGCGAGTATCGAAGGCCGTTCGGAAATCATGAACGCGCTGCCGATCCGCCGCGCGCACCCGCACTTCGTCGAGAACCTGCGCTCGGTCGGCGCGAACGTCGAGTGGACGAGTAGCGAGTAAGCTCACCGCGGATGCGGCACGGGTGAGGTTTGCGTCGCATCTGGTTTTCTCACTTGTCACATTCGACCGGCGGCGTCGACACGCCGCCGGTCGGTCTTCAGCCGCCGGTTGGTTCGTACCAGCCGGCGCTTCTCTCTTCCCCGTAGTCGATATCATCCGCGCCCATGCGGCCGAAGCCATGACGCGTCACGCATCGAGGTGGCCGCCCCTCGCGCGGGACGGCTAGAGCGCCTCGCCAGGCTGTCGTCGGCCTGGCTCCATGAACTTCGTGTCGCTCATGGAAAACCAGATTCGGATCCGTCCAATTGTGCAAGCGCCGACACAACCATAGGCTGCTTTCCTGCCCGAGCGGAAACCCGCAAAAACGGCAAATCCGCAGCCAACAGGAAATGCACACCGCATGGAACCCCGATTCACCCTGATGCAGATGCGCGACGTGTGGCTCGATGCCTATCGCCATGCCGACGTGGAACAACTCGATTTCGTGGCAAGCCCGCACTTCTTTATCCAGCACGAAAATCGCATTCGCACGAAAGCGCAGTATCGCGCGCGCATGCACGTCCTTGCGGCTGAGCGTGCAGCGGACGCATTCCGGGTCACGTATCGGGAAGAAGCCACGCGAATCGTCGAATTCGGGCAATGGGCGACGATATCGGGTATCGGGTCCGTCTGGACGAACCAGGCGATCGATTCTCGCTTCGACTTTCTGGAGCTGTGGAGCGTTAGCGATGCGCGATGGCGGATTGTGGCGCTGTGCTATGAACACAAGGAAGCTGACGAACCTCGACCCACTTGATCGCTCGCCTCAATTGAGTGGCCAAGAGGCTTGCCGGTAACGCATCCGAAATCATCCGCACTCACGCGAACGGATGTTTCAACACCGGGCCGCCGTCCACACGCAAGCCATCGTGCATGTCCTCGGTGTACAGGTATTCGCAGCCCTCGATCGAAGCAGTTGCAACGATGCACGCGTCGTAGAAGGACAAGCCGTGTCGCTCCGCCAGCCTTCGCCCCAGGTCATGCGTGTCGACCGTGATCGGCACGACATGACACAAACTCCTGATCGGTTCCAGAAACTGCCCCACGCCGCTCCACGACATCCGCAATTTGCGACTGCAAACGCTAGCCACCTCGTTCAGTACCTGGACGCTGATGGTCGGCCGCCGAAGAAGCAGCGCCTCCGCCAGGTTCGCTTTGGTTTCGTCCTCGGATAGCAAATAAAGCACGACACTGCTGTCGACGAACGATTTCGCCGGCTCAGCCGCGCTCATTCGCATCGTCCCGGCTGAACTTGAAATCGGCGGGCAGTTTGCCTCGGAAGCGCCGCAACCGCTGCAGAAGCTCATCGGGTCTCGGCTTACGACTCACCGCGAAAACACGAGGGCTGTCGACCACGATTTCGATATCGTCCCCTTCTCGAAGCTCCAGTGCGTCGACCACACTGGCCGGAAGGCGGACGGCCAGACTATTGCCCCATTTTGCAACCTGCATACGGACCTCCTTGGATATACGTTTTAGGTTGTATATCCTCGACCTCCCACCCGCAAAGCCGGCCGAAAGGGGGATCCACGCCTCCACATACCCTATTGCGTTGCAAGTCGCGCGATAATCGCCCACTTACGCGCGATTACCGCGCACCCAGCCGCCACCTCCCGACGATGAAAAAGCCCGAACTCGACCGACGCGACTGGATTGCCGGCCTCGAAAAAGGCCTGGCGATCCTCGAGGCGTTCGACAGCCAGCACGCGCGCATGACACCCACCCAGGCCGCCGCGCGCACCGGCCTCACGCGCACGGCCGCGCGCCGCTACCTGCTGACGCTCGAATCGCTCGGCTACGTGTACACCGACGGCAAGCTGTACGGCCTCACGCCGCGCGTGCTGCGGGTCGGCTGGTCGTACTTCGACTCGGCGCGCCTGCCGCGCACGGTCCAGCCCTATCTGCAGCAACTGAGCGCATCGCTGAACGAGTCGGCGTACGTGAGCGTGCTCGACGGCTGGGAACTCGTATTCATTGCGCGCAATGGCGTGTCGCGCGTGATGACGACCGGCTTCGTGCTCGGCGCGCGCGTGCCGGCGCCGCTCACGTCGCCGGGCGTCGTGCTGCTCGCGCATCATCCCGATCGCGAAGCCGTGCGCGCGTGGCTCGACGACACCGAACTGCCGCCGTTCACGCCGCACACGATCACCAACAAGGCGCGGCTGCTCGAACAGGTCGACCGGGCCCGCGATGCCGGTTTCGCGGCGATCGAACAGCAATTGCAGGTCGGCGTGCGCGGGATCGCGGTGCCGCTGAAGAACCGTCACGGCGAAGTGGTCGCCGCGCTGAGCACGAACATGCCGATCGGCACTGAAACGACCGACGCGGCCGTGCGGCGCGTACTGCCGCACCTGCAGGAAGCGGCGCTCGCGATGCTCAACGTGCTGTAGCGATGCGCGTCTACGGGGAAGCCGCGCGCCGGAACGGGCCGCGCAGCGTCACCGTCACCCGATTCGCCACCACCGCGGCAGCAGATCGCGTACTTCGCGCCGCCGGTAACGGTCGTCGATCAGATGCACGACGCCTTCGTCGTGCTCGGTGCGGATCACGCGCCCGGCCGCCTGCACGACCTTCTGCAAGCCCGGATACAGGTACATGTAGTCATAGCCGTTGCCGAAGCGCGCCTCCATCGCACGCCGCATCTGCTCGTTGACGTCGTTGACCTGCGGCAGCCCGAGCGTCGCGATGAACGCGCCGATCAGCCGCTCGCCGACCAGGTCCACGCCTTCCGAGAACGCCCCGCCCAGCACCGCGAAGCCGACGCCGCGCCCGCCCGCGTCGAAGCGCGCGAGGAACGCGTCGCGCTCGCTTTCGGCCATGCCGGGCGCCTGCGCCCAGACGGGCACGTCCGGATGCCGCGCCTGCATCAGCGCGACCACGCGCCCCAGGTAGTCGAAGCTGCTCAGGAAGCCGAGGTAGTTGCCGGGTCGCGTCGCGTATTGTGCGGCGATCAGGTCGACGATCGGTTCGAGCGAACGGTCGCGGTCGCGCCAGCGCGTCGACACGTGGCTCGCGACGCGCACCGTCAGTTGCTCGGCGCGGAACGGCCCGTTGACGTCGAGCCAGCCCGTGTCGCCCGGCAACCCGAGCGTGTCGCGGTAGAAATGAAACGGGCTCAGCGTGCCTGAGAACAGCACGGTCGCGCACGCGGCTTCGTAGCGCGGCGCGAGAAAACCGGCCGGAATCACGTTGCGCACGCACAGCGTCGACTGGACGCGGCGCCGGCGGCCGGCCGACCCAACACCGTCGAGCGCCGGCTGGCGTGGCATCGGTTCGCCGTGCAGCGTCGCGTCGAAGATCGACGCGCTGTCGAACGCGTCGGCAAGCACGCCGAACTGGATCGCCTCGAAATGAAACCGCAACAGTGCGTCGCCGTTCGCGCGCGGCGCGTCGGCCAGGTGTTCGCCGATCGCCGCGACGAGGTTCTGCACCGCCGACACGATCGGGCCCGGTATCTCCGGATACGCGGCATAGCGTTCGGCCTGCGCGCGATTGATCGTGCCCCAGGCGCGGGCAAGCCGGTCGAACGCCTTGCGCAGCGCTGCGGGCGCGGCCTCGCGCGCGGCCGTGAAGGCAAACGGATCGAGCGACGCGCTGTACATCTTGCGCGCGCGATCGAGCAAGTTGTGCGCTTCGTCGACGAGCACGCCGACGCGCCACTGGTTCTGCTGCGCGAGCGTGTGCAGCATCGCGCTGCCGTCGTAGTAGTAGTTGTAGTCGCCGATCACCATGTCGGACCAGCGCGCGAGCTCTTGCGACAGATAGTACGGGCAGACGTCATTTGCGAGCGCCGCCGCACGCACGGTATCGCGATCGAGCAGCCCGGCCTCGATCGCCGCATCGCGCGCGGCCGGCAGCCGGTCGTAGAAGCCCTTCGCGAGCGGGCACGACTCGCCGTGGCATGCGCTGTCCGGATGCTCGCACGCCTTGTCGCGCGCGACGAGTTCCAGCACGCGCAGCGGCAGCGCGGGCGTGCCGGCGCCGAGCGTCGTCGCTGCTTCGAGCGCCAGCGCGCGGCCGGGCGTTTTCGCGGTCAGGAAGTACACGTGGTCGAGCTCGCCCTCGCCGCAGGCCTTCAGCAGCGGGAACACGGTGCCGAGCGTCTTGCCGATGCCGGTCGGCGCCTGCGCCATCAGGCAGCGCTCGTCGCGCGCCGCACGATAGGCGGCCACCGCCAGTTCGCGCTGGCCGCTGCGGAACTGCCCGTGCGGAAACGCGAGCGCGCGCAGCGCCGCATCGCGCGCAGCACGATGGGCCGTCTCGCGTTCGGCCCAGCCGACGAAGCACGCGCACTGCTCGGCGAAGAACGTCGCGAGCTCTGCCGCCCCCAGCGTTTGCGTCAGCACCGTCTCGCGCTCGGACACGATGTCGAAATAGACGAGCGCGACGTCGATTTCCTGGAGGCCGCGTGCGTCGCACATCAGGTGCGCGTAGACCTTCGCCTGCGCCCAGTGCAGCGCGCGGTGGTTGGCCGGCATCGTATCGAGGCTGCCGCGATAGGTCTTGATTTCCTCGAGGCGGTTCGCCACCGGGTCGTAGCCGTCCGCGCGGCCGCGCACGGTGAGCGTGCCCCACGTGCTCGTCAGCGCGATCTCGGTTTCGTAGCGTGCGCCGCGGTTCGACGTGACCGCGCCGTGGCCGGCGATGCCTTCGAGCGCGGTCGGCGCGGGCGTGAAGCGCAGGTCGAGATCGCCGCGTCGCGCGGTGAACTCGCACATCGCCCGCACCGCGACGACGTAGCTCATGCGGACAGTCCCGCCGCTTCGGCGTGCGCGACGCCCTCGCCGGCCCACTCGACATCGATCACGCGCACCGGGATGCCGTGCGCGATGCAGTACGCGAGCCAGCGCGTCTGGTTGTCCTGCAGCCGGTCGCCGGGGCCTTTCACCTCGATCAGTTCGTAGCGCCGCTCGCCGGGCCAGAAGCGGACGAGATCGGGTAGCCCCGACCGGTTGCTGCGGATATCCGCGAGCAGTCGCGTGAACCACAGCCGCAAGTGCTCGGGCGGCAGGCACGCGAGCGCCTCGTCGAGCAGTGCATCGCTCAGCACACCCCAGAACACGAACGGCGATTGCAGCCCCGCCTTCGTCGCAAAATGCCGGCGGATCGTGTCGCGATAGGCGCCCGAATCGAGTTGCGCGAAGCACGCGGCGAACGCGTCCGCACGGCGCGCGGCGAAATCGGGCGCGTGCAGGTCGGCCGGGCCGCGCTGGAACGGGTGGAAGAACGCACCGGGCACCGCCGCGAACACGGGCTCCCAGCACAGCAGCCCGAACAGCGAGTTGATCAGCGTGTTTTCGACGTAATGGACCGGCGAAGCCGGTTGCGCGAGATGGTCGCGCACCGCGAATTCGACACTGACGAACGCATCGGGGCGCGCGAGCACGAGCGTTTCGCGCGGTACGTCCGCCGCCGCGGCCGCACGTTCGACGCGCTGGCCGAGCCGGCGCTGCAGCCGCGGCAGCATGCGCTCGACACGCTGGCGCTCCTCGTCGCTCTCGAAGCCGCCGCGGGCATCGAGCGCCAGCGCGAGCGCATCGTCGTCGCGCCCGCAGCGTTCGAGCACGCGGATGCGCCGATGGCGGCTGCCGGGCCATGCGCTGCGCGCATACGCATCGAGCGCGGCGGCCCAGTCGGCCCGGCGTTCGCAGGTCTGCCCGAGCGCGAACAACAGCTTCGCGCGACGCGTCGCGAGCCACGGCTGGGCACAGCCGACCGCGTCGATCGCGCGCATCAGGTCGTCGAACGGCAGATCGTCGGGCCATGCGTCGAGCGCATCGCGGCACATCTGCAGCGCGAGATACGTGTCGACGTCGCCGCGCTGCTGGAACGCGCGCGACGACGGTGCGATCGGCACGCTTTCGTACTGGAACACGCCGAGATCGGCGAGCACGAACTCGCTCCGGTCCTGATGGAGATTGCCGAAGAACATCAGGCGCAGCCGGTCGCACAGCGCGCCGATCGTCACGCGCAGCACGCGGTCGCCGGCCTGCGCGCACCACGCATCGAGCGGTTGCGCGACGTCGTGCGCGGGCCGCAGCCGTTCGAGCCATTCGGGCTTGCGCTCGCCCGCATGCGCGGCAAGTGCCGGGAAGATGCGCAGCAGATCGGCCTTGGTCGACAGCGCGAACAGTTCGTCGAGCGTCAGCGCGGGCGCCGGATCGACCCAGCCGAGTTCGACGAGCGGCGCGGCCGCGTCGAGCGGGCAGCCGATTTCGTCGTACACGAGCTTGCTGGCGCGGAAGTCGGACCCGTTGCGCATCAGCATCCGCACGAGCAGCGCGCGCGACGCCTGCGGCAGCGTCGCGAACTGCCGGACGAACGCGTGCTCGTGCACGTCGAACAGGTCGTCGTAACGCTCGCCGAGCCAAGCCAGCGCGCGTTCGAAATTGGTCAGGTAGTAAAACGCCGGGGGCGTCGGCGAAGCAGGCGTCACGGTGATCGATCACTGTACATTTGTACAGGTCGGAATCATATCAAATGTGACGGAAAATGCCGCACGCCCATCGTCCCGCCTGGCTGCCCGGCCCCGATCAGAACTGGTAATTCACCGACATGTCGAACACGCCGTTGGTCGACTGCTGCGTGATCGGGCTGCGCGCGGCGCGGCCGACGAGCTGCTCGATCGCGCCGTCGATCGTGACGAACCAGTGCTTGTTCACGAACCAGGCCACCGTCACGCCGGCGCCGAACGACTTGATCCCGGCCCCCGACGAATAGGCCGGCAGCCCCGAGCGCGCGGCGGCGCCCTGGTTCACGCCGAACCAGCTGTTCATGTAGCGCGAATCGGCGAACGACACGGTCGGCCCCGCGAACCAGAAGAAATGCTCGTTGCTGCCCGGCATCGGCAGGTATGCGGAGAAATCGCCGACCCAGCCGTTCGAGCCGCCGATGCTGCGCCGGATATCCGCACGCAGCACGAGCGGAAATTCCTTCGAGATCACGTAATCGGCCGCCAGTTTCATCACCGGTGCCGCGTTGATGTTGTCGAGGCCGTTCAGGTGCTGGATATCGTCGGCCGAACGGCGCCCGAGGTCGTAACCGACGGACAGGCTCACGCGCCAGTTCGGCCCGCGCAGCACGTTCGCGCCGAGCCCCTCGCCCGTCGACAGGAAGAACAGGTCGCGATAGCGGATGTTGAGATTCGGGCCGCCCATCACGCGATAGCGGTCGGAGCCCGCATAGCGCGGCTGCAGCGTCATCGCGGCGCCCACGCTGATATCCCAGGTGGAGATGTTCGGGTCGTACAGTTTTTGGAGCGGCATACCCGCCGAGTATTGCCATTCGCCGAGCGGCGAAGGCGTCTGGGCCGACGCGTCGCGGGCGCCGGCCGCGGCGAGCGCCGCGCAGGCCGACACGCCGGAAACGAACCGGCGTGCGCCGGGCGACAGCAAAGGGCGAGCAGCGGTCATCAAGGCAGTCCCCGTCGGTTGCGCGAAACGAACCTGAAGGAAAGCGCATTGCGCCTCTTCGGCTGCAGCGTCTGGCAGCCTGCGGCGCGAACGTAGCGTGCGCTGAATTAACGGACATCCTACGCGACGCGCGCGGGAGACGCAAAGCGCCCGCTGCGCGCGGGCACTTTGCCGTACGCCGGGATCGTCCGGTGCAGCGTGATGGAATCAGAATCGCTCGACGTGATAGTCGCCGGCCAGCGCGGCCGGGCTGCGCGTCGACATCATCCGCGAGAAGCCGTCGGCGAGCCGTCCGAGCGCGAGCTGCTTCTGGCTCGCGTCCCAGTGCGTATAGGTGTCGTACGCGGCATCGTCGAACGACACGGTGACGGCAACCGGGCGGCCGCTGGCGCGAAAGCCGATCTGCAGCACGCCGCCCGGCAATTCCTCGATGTGATAGCGCAACGAGCGCGATTCGAAATAGCGGCCCAGCACCTGAGCGATCGCGCGCTTGTCTGGCGATTGCACGTGAATGTCCATGAGGGTCCTCCTTTTCAGTATTCGCGCGGACGGTTGTGTGCACTGCTTCCTGCCGGCATCCGCATCGGCGGCGGGTGCGACGGCGGGTCGCCGTGCGGCAGCCCTTCGGGCACGGGCGGATCGACGGGATCGTCGCGCCCGGGGGGCGTCGGGTCCGGATCGACGTCGGGCGTCGTCGGCTCGGGGCGGTGCAGCGTGAATGACGTCTTCATGTTTCTCCTGCGTGACGGCGCGCGCATCTCGATGGCGCGGCTACCGTGTGCAAGCGGCGTGCCCACTGCCGCGCCGCGCGCCCCGGTTGTCTGCTCCGGTCGGACGCGATGGCTGCGCTCGGTCATCGTAGCCGCCGTCACCCGCCGCATCGTGCGCCCCTCAGCGGTCAGCCAGCCCGCGAGCGCGAATCGATCCGACGGCGCGGATTCGGCGACGAGCGCGCGCTCGGGGCCGTCGTCGAAGGTGTCGTACAGCTCGCGTACCTCGTCCTTGCCGCCCCGCATGCGCCGCTCGGGCCGATAAACCGGCGACTCACGCTTCCACGTGTCGCAACGCTCGCGCACGCGGGAGAAATCGCCGCCGCATACGTTCGCGTCGTAACGTATCCTTTTCCTGGATGCATTCATCACGATGCCCGCTTGTCCACGCCGACGGCGCGCGTTACTGCCCTGCGTCCCGTCGGGTTTCACCGACGCGCACGCGTCGTGCCGTCTGCCCCGCGCAGGCACGACGCGTGCGCCTGCATCCATGACCAAGGAGGTTCGACCATGACCGTTCACGCTACCGGCCGCCACGACGCCGTGTCATCGGTTGCCGGACTGCGCTGGCTCGCCACGTCGCGCCCGCCGTCCAAAGACAAGACGGAGGAGCGCATCGACGAGGGACTCGAGGAGACGTTTCCGGCCAGCGACCCGCCCGCCGTTGGCGGCGCGACCCGTATCGATCCTGCCAAGCCGTCCGGCGAGCACGAACGCCGCCCGCCGCACATCCCTTCCCCGCCCCGCGATCACGGCTGACGGCGGCACCCGGCCCGTGCTGCGCGGCGGCGCAGCGGCGCGCCGGAGCAATCCGGAGTTGATCTGATGAAACGCCTTGAACGCAGATGGCATGAAATCAGCGGCGCCGCCGGCGTCGCTGCGCTGGCGGCGATCGAAAGCGCGGTGGTGCTCGCGATCGTCGCGATGACGGGCATCGGCCACTGACGCCCTGCGCCGCCCGTGCGCGGTTGCCGCCGTGGAAGATGTACAAGCGCGCTGGCAAATTTCTCCGTCGCCTGGCTGTCGAGGCCCGGCGCGGGCCTCCCGCGCGCGGCACGCTATCTGCTCCCGAATCGTATCGTTCACGAAGGAGGCGTTCATGTATCGCGTCACCGAGATCATGTCGCGCGACGTGGTGTGCGTCGCGCCGACCGACACGATCCGCCATGCGGCGGAACTGATGCAGCGCTTCGATATCGGTGTGCTGCCCGTTTGCGACGGCCCCGAACTCGTCGCGATCGTGACCGACCGCGACCTCGCGGTGCGCGGACTGTCGCACGGCCATGCGTTCGATACGCCCGTGCAGGCGGTCGCGTCCAGGCCCGTGCAGTGGTGCGTCGAAGACGACGGCGTCGGCGACGTCCAGCAGCGGATGGCCGACGTGCAGTTGCATCGGTTGCCGGTGCTCGACCGCAACCGGCGGCTGGTCGGCATCGTGTCGCTCGGCGACATCGCGACGCGCGCCGGCGGCCCCGAGCGCGACGAGCTGGCCAATACGCTCGAGGACGTGTCGCTGCCGCGCCGGCGCTGACCGGCGCCCGCTCATGTCGCGTGGCCCGCCCGGGTACCGCTTCGACCAGGAGGTGTTCGATGACAACGGACAGACCGTCGCGCGACGACATGCACATCGTCGGCGCCAACCGCCGCACGGCCGGCGCCGGGCCGGGGCCCGACGTGATGGCCGCCCGCACGCTCGAGGGCGATCGCGTGCTGACGATCGACGGCGACGACATCGGCGAAGTCACCGACATCATGCTCGACGTGCGCGCCGGCCGGATCGCGTATGCGGTCGTGTCGTCGGGCGGCCTGCCGGGGATTGGCGACAAGCTGCTCGCGGTGCCGTGGAACGTGCTCGTGCTCGACGTCGAGCGCCAATGCTTCGTGCTGCCCGTCGCCACCGCGCGCGTGCGCGACGCCCCCGGCTTCGACCGGAACCGCTGGCCGGCGATGGCCGATCCGGACTGGGCCGAGGCGCTGCATGCGTACTACGGCAGTGCGCCGTACTGGCTGATCGAGGAAGGCGAAACGGCGCTCGACTCACCGCCGTATGAGGCGTCGCCGGGCGGCCCTGACGGCGGCAAGCAGTAACGCGGTCGCCGCTCAGCGCTCGGCCGCCACCGTCTGCGCGAGTTGCCGGGCCGCGGCCAGATGCGCGTTCAGCATCGGCAACAATTTGGCCGCGAACGCGCGGAGCTGCGGATCGCGGCCGTTGCGCGCCTCTCCTTCGTAGAGCCGGATCGCCGCTTCATGCGCGCGCGGGCCCGCCACCGCGACATAGGCCGTGTCGAACGCATGGCCCTCCTTGGTTCGCAACGCCATCACGGCCGGATCGACGAGCATCCGCGACTGGACCGGTACGCCCTTGGCCGCGCCAAGCCGCCGCAATTCGCCGGCGATCCGTCCATGATCGTCGACCATGCGGCGCGCGAACGCCTTCACGTCCGGGTTCGACGAGCGGTCGAGCGCGAGCTGGCTGGCCTGCCGTGCCACCTTGCCGATCATGCCGGCCTTGTCGACGAACTCGACATCGATTCCCGTCGGCCGCTGCGTCATGGCAGCCTCGTCGGCGGTTGGGCCGGGACGGATGACGCCCGGCGCGACCTGCGCCGACGAAGCGGGTGACGCCGGGCTCGAGAGCGCCGCTCCGACACCCTCCTCGGCCGATACGTCGCGGGGCGTCGCGATCCACGCACACGACAGCATCAGGAGCATCGCGGCCGACACGACCGACGGCATGCGCGCCAGGCAAGCCGGCCAGCCGCGCTTGCCGTCGTGCCGCGTGCTTTCGGTTGCGTCCATCGCGCCTCCTTTCCTCGTGGATGACCGGGCGCGCGGCGGCGCCGGCTCCTACCGGCCGCGTGGTTTCCGATCGTGCGCAGCGTCCGGCGCGACATCGGCGATCACGCTCGCCAGCGTCGGCATGTCCACCGGCTTGCGCAGGTACGCGTCGAAGCCGGCCGCCATCACGCGGTGCCGGTCGGCGTTGCCGGCGTGCGCCGTGACCGCGACGACGGGCAGATGCCCGCTGTCGCCCGGCAAATGACGGATACGGTCGAGCAGCCAGAAGCCGTCGCCGTCCGGCATCGCAAGATCCGACAGCACGACGTTCGGCGCATGCCGTTCCACCACGTCGAGCGCGTCGTGTCCCGATTGCGCGGTCGATACCTGCGCGCCCATCGTTTCGAGTGCCGCGGCGAGGCTCGCGCGCGAGGTCGCATCATCGTCGACGACGAGCACGCGCCGGCCATCGAGCGTCACAGTGTCCGGTGTGCCCGCCGCGAGCAGCAGGTTCTCGGCCGGATCGTCGACGTCCCAGCCGGCCGGCAGCGTGACCGTGACGATCGTCCCGCGCCCGGGGCCGGCGCTCGTCGCGGCGACCTCGCCGCCATGCAGTTGCGCGATGTCGTGCACGATCGACAAACCGAGTCCGAGGCCGCGTTTCGGCGACGCGAACGCGCGTTCGGGCCGGCTGAACGTCTCGAACAGGTGCGGCAGGTATTCCGGCGCAATACCCTGCCCCGTATCGGCGACCGACAGCCGCACGCGCTCGCCCGCGCGGGCCAGCGACACGACGATGCGGCCGCCCGGTGGCGTGAACTTGATCGCATTCGACAACAGGTTCGACAGAACCTGGCGCACGCGCTCGCGGTCCGCCGGAATCACGCAGGTCGACATCTCGTATTGGGTCGACAGCTCGAGCCCGCTTGCCTGCGCCGTCGCATCGAGCTCACGCGTGGCATCGCGCACGATCCGCACGAGATCGACCGGCACGCGCTCGAGGCGCAACCGGCCCGTCGCGAGCGACGACGCGTCGAGCAGATCGGCCACCATGTGCGACAGCGACCGCGCGCTGCGATCGATCGCGTCGACCGCCTGTTGCGCGAGCCCCTGGCCGTCGACGTTGCGCAGAACCTCGACCCAGCCGTAGATCACGTTCAGCGGCGTGCGCAGCTCGTGCGACACCGTGGCGAGCAGTTCGTCCTTCAACCGGTTCGACGTGTCGGCCTGCGCGCGTGCGTCGCGCGCGCCGCGCAGCGAGCGCAGGTTGCGCCGTTCGCCACGGCGCCGTTCGTGCGCGTCGCGCAGCGTCATCGACAGGCCCGTGCAGTTGCCCTGCGCATCGACGATCGGCGACGCGGCGAAGCTCGCACGAAAACGGCCGCCGTCGCGTCGCACGCACAGCGCGTCGAGCGGACCGACCGGCGCACACAGGTTCGCGAACGATGCAGGCAACGGATGGCGCCGCAACCAGCGCGGCGAAATCATCGCGGCGATATCGCGCCCGGTGGCCTGCGCCGCGTCGATGCCGAAGATCCGTTGCGCGGCCGGATTCCAGCTCGTGATCCGGCGTGCGGCATCGACCCCGACGATCGCATCGGGCGAAGCGTCGACCACGCGGCGCAGCAGGCCGTCGTCGGGTACGGGTACGGGGACGCGTGCGGCGGACGCCGGCTCGCGAGCATCGGCGTCGTCGCCGTCATCGGATTCGCGCAGACGATCGTTCGCAAGCAGCGGCTTTACGGCCATCACGAGTACGCACTCGACGAAGCTGATCGCGACGAAGGCGCCGGCCTGCTCGAGCAGCGTGGCCAGCGGCGCATCGTGCCACCACAGCACACCGATCACGGCCACGCTCGCGGCGGCCGCCACCAGGCCGCCGCCGAACGACGTCAGCCATGCGGCAGCCGCAACGCCTGCATAAAAAGGCAGCGGCGCAAATGGCGCGTGCTCGCCGACGACGCGAACTGCCCACGCCTGGAGCGCGGACGCCACGCCGACGGCCAGCACGATCCATGCACCCTGCCGTAACAGCTCACGGGTCAGGGTCCTCATTGCATCCTTGCCTCGCGCCGGCTCCGGTCGCGCGGCGTCATGCCGCGGGTCGACCATCCGGCCTGCCGTCGAGCGTGCCGGGCGGGCGTGGTGACATACGCAAACGACATGCCCGATGCAGGCCGTGGATGGCCGGATGGTGCGCCGTGCCGGCTACCCGGCTGCCTGGCGGCCCCGCTGGACGGGGGCTGGGTCCCGTCGCGCATCGTCCGGTGTCGCGGGCCGCCTCGACGCACCTGGGCCCGCAACCGGCTTTTTCATGGGAATACTGTAAAAAAGCACCGATACGACCCTGAATGGCGCAGAAGTGCCGGGATTCGTGTCAGGAATCGATGGCCTGTGCCTTCCGCCCCTGCCGCGCACATTGGAAATTCCTATTTTGCGGCACCTTCGTGGCCGTTTCGCTGTCAATGATAAATATTGCAATCAACGGAACGCGTGATGCCGATTTTCAAAACGGCCCGCTAACGCCGATGGGAGAAACCGCAAACCGGTCGAAGCAGCGTGCAGACGGCCGCCGGTTGTCCGGCCGGTCCTCTGCGATGCGCACGCTGCTCGGCCGCATCGAGAAAATTGCGTCGACCCGCGCCAGCGTGATGATTGCCGGCGAAAGCGGGGTCGGCAAGGACATCGTCGCGCGCCGGCTGCACGATCTCAGTGCCCGGCGGGACGGCCCGTTCGTCCCCGTGAACTGCGGCGCGATCCCGCCCGATATCGCGGAATCGCAATTGTTCGGGCACGAGAAAGGCAGCTTCACCGGCGCGATTGCGCAACGGGAAGGTTTCTTCGAAGCCGCGCGCGGCGGCACGCTGCTGCTTGACGAGATCGCGGAAATGCCCGCAGCGCTGCAGGTGAAGCTGCTGCGGGCAATCGAATCGAATGCGATCGTCCGGGTGGGCGGCACCGAGCCGATTCCGCTCGACGTGCGCATCGTGTCGGCCACGCGCCACAACCCGGCCGAAGCCGTGCGCGACGGCCGGCTGCGCGAGGACCTGTTCTACCGCCTCGCCGCGTTTGCGCTGTACGTGCCGCCGCTGCGCCAGCGCGACAGCGACATCGAGACGATCGCGCTGGAATTCGTCGACGCACTCAATGCGCGGCACCATGCGCACAAGCGGCTGACCGACTCGGCGATCGCCGCGCTGCGTGCGTATTCGTGGCCCGGCAACGTCCGCGAACTGCACAACACGATCGAGCGCGCGTACATCCTGTCGGACGAAGGCATCGACGTCACGCTGCCGAAGCCGGCGATGCCGCCCGAGCGCCTGTCCGAAAACACGATGGCGCTGCCGCTCGGCGCGACGCTGCACCATGCGCAGCAGCGCTTCATCGCGGCAACGCTGCACCACTTCGACGGCAACAAGCCGCGCGCCGCGAAGGCGCTCGGGATCAGCCTGAAAACGCTCTACAACCGGCTCGCGCTGATGCGCGACAACGGCCGCTCCTGAGCGGCGCGGCCGTGTTTCCCGCAAGCCGCGTCATGCGACCTTGAACCGCCCGACCGTCGTCGCCAGTGCGTTCGCCTGCGATTGCAGCGCGGTCGCGGCGGCAGTCGACTGTTCGACGAGCGCCGCGTTCTGCTGCACCATTTCGTCGAGCTGGGTGACCGCGCGATTCACTTCCTGGATGCCGCGCGTCTGCTCGTTCGCCGCGTGCGTGATCTCGGAGATGATCGTCGTCACGTTCGACACGTTGGAGACGATCTCGCGCATCGTGTCGCCGGCCTGACGCACCTGCCCGGACCCGGCCGACACGCTCGCGACCGTCGATTCCACCAGCACCTTCACTTCGCGTGCGGCCTGCGCGCTGCGTTGCGCGAGGCTGCGCACTTCCTGCGCGACGACCGCGAAGCCGCGGCCCTGCTCGCCCGCGCGCGCCGCTTCGACGGCCGCGTTCAGCGCGAGGATGTTGGTCTGGAACGCGATCCCGTCGATCACGCCGATGATGTCGCCGATCCGGCCCGATGCTTCCTCGATCTTCTCCATCGTCGCGACGACGTCCGACACGACCACGCCGCCGTGCGACGCGATCCGCGACGCAGCCGCCGCGCGTTCGTCGGCCTGGCCCGCGGCGGCCGCCGACTGGCCGACCGTCGCGGTGATCTCTTCCATCGATGCGGCCGTTTCCTCGAGGCTCGCCGCCGCCGATTCGGTGCGCGACGACAGGTCCTGGTTGCCCGCCGCGATCTCGTTCGCGGCCGTGCGCACCGATTCGCTCGCATCGCGGATCTGGCGCATCACGTCGTTCAGCTTGTCGATGAAGCTGTTGAACGAGCGTGCGATGTCGGCCACTTCGTCGCGGCCGTCGGCCGGCAGGCGCTGCGTCAGGTCGCCCGCGCCCGAGCCGATCGCGGCCATGGCCTGGCGCACTTGCGACAGGCGGCGAAATGCGGTCGCGGTGATCGCGCCGATGATCAGCGACGCGACCGCGACGATCACGAGCAGCGTGATCAGCGAAGCGGTCAGCAGCGAGCGCATCCCGGCCGTCGCTTCGCTCTTGTCGAGCAGCACCAGCGCGTACCAATCGGTGCCCGGCACGGGACGCGCGCGCACCAGCTTCGCGTCGCCGCCGACGCTCACCTCGACCGGTGCGGTCGCGGCCGCGATCGTCGCGCCGTTCGTCGCGCCGAGTTCGGGCGACACGTCGGCGACCGGCTTCAGCGTGAGCTTCGCGTCCGGGTGCGCAACCACATGGCCGTTGCTGTCGATCAACATCCCGAAGCTCGCCGGCGTCGGGTGAATCGACTTCACGTTCGCGATCACGGTGTCCATCGAGACGTCCGCGGCGACGACGCCCTTCAGCGCGCCGTCGCGCAGGATCGGCACCGCGAACGTGACGACGAGGTTGCCCGTGCCGGCATCGACGTAAGGCGGCGTGACGACCGGCTTGCCGGCCTGCGCGGCCTGCTTGTACCACGGGCGGCCGGTCGGATCGTAGTCCGGCGGAATGCCGGTCGGGTCGGAGAAGTGGAACGCCTTGTCGGCGTAGCCCGCGTAGACGTTCGTGAAGCCGCCGGCCGTGGCCATCTGCTTGAACACCGGCAGCGGATCGGGCGTCAGCGCAGCATCCTGCAGCGACGCGATCATCCGGCTCCGGGTGGCGACCCAGTCGGCGATCCCGACCACATGGCCGCTGGCGACGGAGGTCAGGTTGCGGTCGATCGCGTCGTCGTTGTACGAGCGCGCGATGAAGTAGTTGATGAGCGTGGTGGCGACCAGCGCGAATGCGACGATGGCAACGCACGCGGTGAGGATGCGGGCGCGGATGGACGAGAACATGGCAACGACTCGGTAAGGGAGCGCGAACGCCCGGTGGACGAATTCACCGGGTAAACGGCAATCGCGACGCTTACTTGAGGCCGCTGTGACAATTCGGTGAAACGCATGACAAAACGCAAGGCGTTTGTCATGAATTTGTCGGGATGACCGCGCCGGCCGTCGCCGTGCGCGCACGCCGCCACAGGACGCGGCGACGGCATCGGCAATTGGTGGGCACGGGGATCAGAACAGCGTTGAGACGGGCCGGTTTGTCGCCGACGGAGCATGACCGCCGATCAGGATCCGGCCCTGGCCCGATGACGGACCGTGTCACGTCCGCGGCGTCAGCCGCGGCGCTCGCCCGTCACAGACGATGGCTCGGACGCGGATCGGCTTCCGGGGCCCCCGCATCGGCGCGCGTGTCGCTGTCGAGATCGTCCTGCTGACGCATGCGTTCGCGCAGGTGCCGGATCGCGAACACATGGATGTAGTCGTGCACCCGCGCGTCGAACGACAATGCGCGCACTTCGTCGTCGAGCATCGCACGCAACTGATCCGAACCGATCGCGCGCTGTTTGGCGGCTTCCTTGAGTGATTCGAGCAAATTGTCCTTGGACATCGACGGACTCCTGACGGTCGAGGAACGAAAAGAAGGCGTTACCGGAAGCTTAAAGACTGAACGGCCGCGCGGCGTGCGATGCGCCGGCGTGTGTTTGCGCGCGATCAACGGCACGTTGCGTGCCGCCGTGCCGATCCGTCCCCGAACCGGCGGCGTCATGTCCGCGGCGCAAACTGCCCGCGAACGAGACTGGAAGTCCTGCCACGCCACCCCGGGGCGCGGCACCTGGCGACGGGCGAACGATGGAACGCTGCCCGACGCCGATGCAGTCACGAACTTAGACCGGCCGAAATCATGCGTCAAGCGACGTCTGCCACGTGCTACCCATTCGTCGGAACGAACGTGCCGGATCGCCGCCGGAACGGCCGATCGGTCGCCGTGCGTGTCAGCGGATTCCGATACGCGCCGCGCATTCCCTGACAGCGACTTCAGCGCGCGCTGCTTGGCAGCGCACGGGCGCCACACGATACTGTGGGCATGGACGAAACGTTCATACAGGTCATCGCTCAGCCGGCCGTCGAGCCGGCATGCGGGGCCTGGCGCAGGAGACCAACCATGGCACTTCGCAACTTACCGGGCCGGGACGGCCAGCGGCGCGCGTCGGGCAACGCGCGCGCCCTGCCCGCCCGGGCCGTGCCGGCCGGCAACCGTCCGTCCGACAATATCGACACCTTGCTTGCGCTCGCACGCGAAGCCGGGTTGCTCGTCACGCTCGACGGGCAGATCGGCCGCGAAAAGTACCAGAGCGTCGCGGGCTCGGTTCTCGCGTTGCAACGGTTCGCCGCGGCACTCTGCGCGCGGGCCGCTCCGGACGCGCCGGCCGAGGTGGAGCCACGCCGCAAGGCACGCCCCGGCTGGCCGCACGCCAACCGCCTGCGCCACCGCACGTGCAGCGCATGCGCGCCGCTGCATGTCGCGCGCCAGCGCCAGCGGGTGCGCCGCGGCGCAGGCCGGCGGCACGATCTGCGGTCGATGCTTCGCTCCACCTGAACGTGCAAGCCGCCGTTGCCCGGCACGGGGGCCATGTAACGGCTGCGCACCGCGCAACGTCGGCGGCGCCTGCCGCACGCCGTGCCTGGGCGGCAGCGGCGTGCATGCCGTGACCATCACCGATCCACATCGGCGCCACCGCGCGCCATCACGCATCACGACGCGCCGTTCGACACGGCCGCGATGACGACGATTCCTGCGGGGAAAGCAATCCAGACGGGGCCAACGACAACACGAACGAGGAAAGCGGACGGGGTGGCTGCACCCCGCCCGTCCTCCAAGGCAGCCGTCGGCGGCCTACCCTCGTGCCAGAGAGTTCTCGGTCGGATGGCGCGCCGTGTATCGCACGTCGCGGCTCCGGAAATGGGTGTGACGACAGTGAATGCACCGTCGATCGCAGCCTTGGACACTCGCGTGGCGGTATGGCTGCGCAATACGTGCACGACAGACCGGCCGCATCGCCGGATGTTCCGTCAATGTCGCACGCGATCCACGCGCCGCTTCTGATGCAGGTCAACCCAAGCCTGCTTCGATCTCGACACCGCGCGATTTACTCGGTACCGCGCACGAGCAGCACGGGCACCTCTGCGAGATGCGCAACGCGGCGCGCGACGCTGCCGATCAGCCAGGCGGCAATGCCGCGCCGGCCGTGCGTGCCGACCACCAGCAATTCGGCACGCCAGTGCACGGCGTCGCGCATCAGCGCATGGGCCACGTCGTCGCTGGTCGGGCGGGTTTCGACGACACTGCGCTTGGTCGGGTTCCCGGTCGCATGGAACAGCGGGCCGATCTTCGCGAGCGCATCCTCGCCCTCCGCGCGGTAGGCATCCTCGAGCGCGCGCACCGGCACGATATCCGTCAGACGAACCGCGCGATCGATCACGTAGGCCGCGTACAGCAACGTCGTCGGCGCTGCGAAGCCGAGCCCGACGCGCACCGCGTGCAGCGACGGCTCGCTGCCGTCGACCGCGAACATCAGCCGCTGCAGGCCGCCGCCCGCCGGCCGCGCATAGGCAGCCGGCACGATCAGCAGCGCGCAGTGCGCGCGCGTCGTCAACGTGTCCGACATCGCGCCTTCGACGAGCCGCAGCAACCCGTGATGCGGATTCGCACCGACGATCAGCACATCCGCGCGCCATGCCGACGTGTCGTTCACCAGGGCATCGGCCACCGAGCCGCCCGTCACCGACGTATCGATGACGGCCTGCTCGACCTCGATGCCGCTGTCGTCGAACAGTGCCGCGATCCGCTCGTTGATGGCTTGCGCTTCGCGCATCAGGTCCTCGCGCGCGGACGTCAGCAGCGCGTCGATGCGCGGGATGTCGGGCAATACGAGGCGCGGGTTGTCGATTGCGCAGACGATGCGCAATCGCATGCCGGGACGCAGCAGCGTGCGCGCGTAGCGCGCGGCCGATAGCGACTCCGGCGTGGGATCGACGGCCAGCGCGATCCGCGCAAGCGTCGGGATGGGCGGGGCAGGCTGCATGGCGAAGACCTCCGAGCGTGCCCGTCGTCGCGGAACGACGACGGGGGCTTCGCGCGGAAGCGGCCCGCGGCGGCCGGACAGCCGCCGCGGTCGCGGGGATCGGCGGGTTGCCACGCGAAGCGCGGACAATCGATTCGTTCAGCATAGATCGTCCGGCCCGCGTGCGCATGATCGCGATCAAGATTCGCGCAGGCCCCTGCCCGTGCCGCTTACGACTTCGTCGGCACCGATGCCGCCGGACGGTTCGCGTAGAACAGCGCGTACGCGATGCCGAGCAGCACGATCCACACCGGCCCGATCACGAGCGCGACGCGCGTGTCGGGCGTGAACGCCATCAGCACGACGACCAGCACGAGAAAACCGAGCGCGACGAACGAACCGAGCGGATAGAACGGCACGCGGATCGGCAGGCGCGCGACCTTGTCGGCCGACAGCGTGCGGCGAAAGCGCATCTGCGCAATCAGGATCACGCACCACGTCCAGATCGCGCCGAACGTCGACACCGACGTGAGCCACGTGAACACGTGCTGCGGCGCAAGATAGTTGAGCAGCACGCCGATCAGCAGCAGCGCGACCGACACGATCACGCCGTACACCGGCACGCCGTTGCGGTTGACCTTGCCGAGCTTGCCCGGTGCCTGGCCCTGCTGCGCGAGGTTGTAGAGCATCCGCGCGGTGCTGAACAGGCCGCTGTTGCACGACGACAGCGCCGCGGTCAGCACGACGAAGTTGATGATGCCGGCGGCGGCCGGGATGCCGAGCCGCGAGAACGTCATCACGAACGGGCTGCCCTGCGTGCCGATCTGGTCCCACGGATAGAGCGACATGATGACGAACAGCGCGCCGATGTAGAAAATCAGCACGCGCCAGAACACCGAGTTCACGGCCTTCGTCAGCGACTTCTCCGGGTTGCGCGCCTCGCCGGCGGTGAGGCCGAGCATCTCGACGCCGAGATACGCGAACATCACGATCGGCAACGCGGCGATCACGCCGTCGATGCCGTTCGGCATGAAACCGCCGTGCGCCCACAGGTTCGAGATGCCGATCGCGACACCGCCGTTGCCGATGCCGAACGCGATCATCAGCCCGCCGCCGATGATCATCAGCACGATCGTGACGATCTTGATCAGCGCGAACCAGAACTCGAATTCACCGTACAGCTTGACCGCGATGAAGTTCACCGAGCCCATCGCCATGAGCGCCGCGAGCGCCCAGATCCAGTTCGGTATGCCGGGGAACCACATGTGCATGTAGACACCGACCGCCGTGATTTCCGCCATGCAGGTGACGATCCACACGAACCAGTAGGTCCAGCCGGTCAGGTAGCCGGCGAGCGGGCCGAGGTAGTCGCGCGCATAGCGGCTGAACGCGCCGGCGACCGGATTGGCGATCGCCATCTCGCCGAGCGCACGCATGATCAGGAAGATCGCGATGCCGCCCAGCAGGTAGGTCAGCAGGATGGCCGGGCCGGCGACGCGGATCGCGGTGGCCGAGCCGAGGAACAGGCCGACGCCGATCGTCGCGCCGAGCGCCATCAGGTTGATGTGCCGCTCTTCCAGCCCGCGGTGCAGCTGGTCTTCTGGTTGTTTCAAGGGTGGTCTCAAGAATCAAGTGCAACGTTTAGCCAATCCGGCGGCAGCCAATTCCATCGCCATAGCATCTTCAGGGGTTTTCCAGTTGAGGGTTTGGCGAGGGCGGCCGTTCATCAGTTTGGCAATGTCGTTCAATTGCATCTGGGTGACGCCTGACAGGGCGGCCCCCTTGGGCAGAAACTGGCGCAGCAGGCCGTTGGTATTTTCGTTGCTGCCCCGTTGCCAAGGGGCGTAGGGATCTGCGAACCAGATGTCCAGATTCAGTCGTTCAGCCAGCTCGACATGACA
>NZ_JAAGPP010000092.1:0-36504 GCF_017104975.1 Burkholderia sp. Ac-20344 | reverse complement strand
GCTCGACGTCCGCGGGCCGGCCCGGCCGCCAACGGCCGGCGCGCGAGACATCACGCGCTTCACGCGCCAGCTCGCAAGCCTGCTGCAGGCCGGGTTGCCGCTCGCGCCGTCGCTCGACATGCTCGCGCGTACGCGGCCGCGCGACGGCCTGCCGCGCATCGCCGCAGGTCTCGCCCGCGAGATCGTCGGCGGCCGGCGCTTCGCCGATGCACTCGCACGCTATCCATCGCAGTTCGGCACGCTGTATCGCCAGTTGATCGAGGTCGGCGAAGCGTCCGGCTCGCTCGACATCGTGATGACACGGCTCGCGGAACACCGCGAGCGCGCCGACACGCAGTGGCGCAAGCTGCGGGCCGCGCTCGCCTACCCGGCGGCCGTCATCCTCTTCGCACTCGCGATCTCGGCCGCGTTGATGGTGTGGGTCGTGCCGACGTTCCGGCAGATCTTCGACGGCTTCGGCGCCGCACTGCCGGCGCCGACCCGTGCGCTGCTCGCGCTGTCCTCCGCACTGTCTGCGTGGGGCGGAGTGCTCGCTGCCGGCACGGCGGCAGCCGGGCTGGCCGCACATCACGCGCTGCAGCGGTCGGCACCGCTGCGCCACGCTGTCGCGCAGCGCCTGCTGCACGCCCCGCTCGTGGGTAGCGCACTGGGTCGATTCGCAGCCGCACGCTGGTGCCGCTCGCTTGCGACGCTGCTCGGTGCCGGCGTGCCGCTCGCCGACGCCTTCGCCACACTCGAGCGCACGGCCGGCCATCCGGTGTTCGAACGCGCCACCGCGCACATCGCAGCCCGCGTGCTGCGCGGCGCGCGCCTCGCGGACGCGATGCAGTCGGCCGGCTGCTTTCCGGACGACGTCGTGCAGCCGATCGCCGTCGCCGAGGAGACCGGTGCGCTCGACACGATGCTCGCCGACATCGCCGCGTTGTGCGAACGCCAGCTCGATGCGCGTCTCGATGCAATCGCCGCGCTCGGCGAACCGCTGATCGTGATCGTACTGGGCGCACTCGTCGGCGGCCTCGTGATCGCGATGTACCTGCCCATCCTTCAGCTCGGCAACGTGGTGTAGCATCGCAACCGATTCTGTCGCCTTTTAGTCCGAACCTTGAGCCTCATGACGCCAGCGCCCCTGTACGCCGTTACCGATTCGCCCGAGAGCACGCTGCTCGCACTGGCGATGCTGCCGCCCGCGATGCAGTATGCGTTCGCGGTCGTCATCGGCCTTTGCGTCGGCAGCTTCCTGAACGTGGTCGTGCACCGGCTGCCCGTGATGATGCAGCGCGCGTGGCAGGCCGAGATCGATGAAGCGACCGGCAACGCGAGCGCCCCGCCGGACGACGGCTACCCCCCGCGCTACGATCTGTGGCGCCCGCGCAGCGCCTGCCCGCATTGCGGCCACGTGCTGCGCGCATGGGAAAACATCCCGCTCGTCAGCTACCTGATACTGCGCGGGCGCTGCCGCAGCTGCGGCCACGCGATCGGTATCCGTTATCCGGTCGTCGAGCTCGCATGCGCACTGCTCGCCGCCGGCTCGCTCGCGGCATTCGGCCCGACCGTCGCCGCGCTTGCGGCGTTCGCGCTGTGTGCCGCGCTGCTCGCGATGAGCGCGATCGATATCCGGACGGGCTACCTGCCCGACTCGATGACGCTGCCGCTCCTCTGGGCCGGGCTCGTGCTGAACCTCGGCGGCACGTTCGCGTCGCTACGCTCGGCCGTGATCGGGGCCATGGCCGGCTACCTGTTCCTGTGGACGATCTACTGGCTGTTCAAATGGCTGCGCGGCATCGAGGGCATCGGTTTCGGCGACCTGAAACTGCTCGCCGCGCTCGGCGCATGGATGGGCTGGGCCGCATTGCCGCAGGTCGTGCTGTTCGCCGCGGTGACGGGTGCGATCGTCGGGCTCATTGCGACCTGGCGCGGCCGCATGCGCTTCGAGGAGCCGATTCCGTTCGGCCCGTTCCTCGCGGCAGGCGGTGTCGCGACGCTGTTTTTCGGCACCCCTTTCTATTCGGCGCTCGGAGGCTGACATGTTCGCAATTGGACTCACCGGCGGCATCGGCAGCGGCAAGACGACCGTCGCCGACCTGTTCGCCGCCCGAGGCGCGTCTCTGGTCGATACCGATCTGATCGCCCATCGCATCACCGCGCCGGGCGGCCTCGCGATGCCCGCGATCGAACAGGCATTCGGCCGCGGCTTCGTCGCCGCCGACGGCTCGCTCGACCGCGCGAAAATGCGCGCACTGATCTTCAGCGACGACGCCGCGCGCCGGCGCCTCGAAGCGATTACGCATCCGCTGATCCGCGCCGAGACCGATCGCGAAGCGCGCGAAGCGCAGGGCCCGTACGTGATGTTCGTCGTGCCGCTGCTCGTCGAGTCAGGCAACTGGAAGGCGCGCAGCGACCGCGTGCTCGTCGTCGATTGCCCGGTCGAAACGCAGATCGCACGCGTGATGCGGCGCAACGGCTTCACGCGCGAGCAGGTCGAAGCGATCATCGCGCGGCAAGCGACGCGCGAAGCCCGTCTCGCGGCGGCCGACGACGTCATCGTCAACGACGCGGTAACGCCCGATGCGCTCGCCGCGCAGGTCGATGCACTGCACCAACGCTATCTCGGGTTTGCGGCCGCTGCGCGCTGAGCGTCGCGCGATCGTGATGGTGTACGAAATTGGCGCGTTGCTAGGGTAGAGAGTGAGCATTAGAATGTCCTGCATTGTTTCAATTCCTACCCAAGAGGCGAGCGCGCTTGATTCTTTACGAGTATCCGTTCAACGAGCGAATTCGCACGCTGTTGCGCCTCGAAGATCTCTTCGAGCGCTTCGCGTTCTTTTTGGCTCAGGAGGACCCGCGTGAACACCACGTCGCGCTGACGACGCTGTTCGAAATCGCCGAGGTGACGGGCCGCGCGGACCTGAAATCGGATCTGATGAAGGAGCTCGAACGTCAACGCCAGACGCTCGCCCCCTTTCGCGGCAATCCGGGTATCGAGCAGAACGCGCTCGAAGCCGTGCTCGGTGAAATCGAGCAGACGCTCGCGAATCTCGCGCAGATGCAGGGCAAGACCGGGCAGCACCTCGTCGACAACGAGTGGCTCGCCAGCATCCGCAGCCGCGCGGTGATTCCCGGCGGCACGTGCAAGTTCGACCTGCCGTCGTACTACGCATGGCAGCAGTGGCCCGCCGAGCAGCGGCGCCAGGACATCGCGAAGTGGATCCTGCCGATGCTGCCGCTGCGCGACGCCGCGGCGATCGTGCTGCGGCTCGCACGCGAATCGGGCCAGGCGTCAAAGGTCATGGCGATGCAGGGCAGCTACCAGCAGATGCTGTCCGGCCGCACCTACCAGTTGATGCAGGTGCGCGTGCCGCCGGAGCTGCGCGTCATTCCCGAAGCGAGCGCCAACAAATACATGCTGTGGGTACGGTTCACCATGCAGGACGGCGATGTGCGGCCGCGCGCGGTGGACATCGACGTGCCGTTCCATCTGACACTGTGCAATCTGTAACGGCCGCGTGCCGGATCGCTTTCGTATGACTACCGTTGTGAAATGCCCGTCGTGCGGCGCCGAAGTGCGCTGGACGCCCGAAAATCAGTTCCGTCCGTTCTGCTCGGCCCGCTGCAAGCAGCTCGACCTCGGCGCGTGGGCCGCGGAAAAGTATCGGATCGGTGGATCCTCCGACGAGGGCCCCTCGTCGGAAGAAGACGGCACGGACGGCCGCCGCGACAGCTGAGTGGCGCGCGGCGTTGGCACAGCCCGTCCGTGATATGGCCCGCCTTTCCGGCCGGCCATCGTGGCGTCAGTTCGACGCCGCTTCCTTCTCGAGCAGTTCGAGCACCGGCAGCGCGGCGGGCAGCAACGGCGCGACGTCGACCGGCAGGTGCTGCCACACGAACGCCTGCCCTTCCTTGCTGTGCGGCTCGCCCGTCCAGCCCGTCACCTTGCAGAAATACAGCCGCACGTAGGCATGCGGATAATCGTGCTCGAGCGTGTGCCAGCGATGGCTGGCCGTGACTTCGATGCCGAGTTCCTCGTGCAGTTCGCGTGCAAGCGCGTCCTCGACGCTCTCGCCGGCCTCCAGCTTGCCGCCCGGAAACTCCCAGTAACCTTCATACGGCTTGCCTTGCAGCCGCTGCGCGAGCAAGTACCTGCCGTCCGGCTGCACCATCACGCCGACCGCGACTTCCGTCACCTTGCGGCCATCGGGCGCGCGCACGGCGCCTTGTGCGACTGCGCTCATGCCTGCTCCTTGCGTCCCGACCAGTCACGCGCAAACTGCCATGCGACGCGCCCCGACCGCGAGCCGCGCTCGAGCGCCCACACGAGCGCGTCGCCGCGTGCGGACTCGATCTCCGCATCCGGGCAACCGAAATGACGCAGCCAGTGCCCGACGATGTCGAGGTAGTCGTCCTGCTTGAACGGATAGAAGCTGACCCACAAGCCGAAGCGCTCCGACAGCGAGATCTTCTCCTCGACGACTTCGCCGGGGTGAATCTCGCCATCCGGGAGATGCTTGTACGTCTCGTTGTCGCTCATGTACTCGGGCAGCAGATGGCGGCGGTTCGACGTCGCGTAGATCAGCACGTTGTCCGACTGCGCGGCGATCGAGCCGTCGAGCGCGACCTTCAGCGCCTTGTAGCCCGACTCGCCTTCCTCGAACGACAGATCGTCGCAGAACACGATGAAGCGCTCGGGACGTTGCGAGATCAGGTCGACGATGTCGCCGAGATCGTGCAGGTCGTCCTTGTCGACTTCGATCAGGCGCAGGCCGTCCTTCGCATACGCGTTCAGGCACGCCTTGATCAGCGACGACTTGCCGGTACCGCGCGCGCCGGTCAGCAGCACGTTGTTGGCCGGCTTCTGCTGCACGAACTGCCGCGTGTTCTGTTCGATCAGCCCTTTCTGGCGATCGATGTTGTGTAGGTCGTCGAGCGTGATCGACGACACGGCCGGCACCGGCTGCAGATAGCCGCGCCCCTGGCGCTTGCGCCAGCGGAACGCGTGGGCGGCGGTCCAGTCGACCGCTGCCGGCGCGGGCGGCAGCATCCCCTCGAGACGGCCGAGCAGCGCTTCCGCGCGCGTCAGAAACTGTTCAAGCTTGTCCATGTCGTTCGAACGCCCCCGATCAGGAGCGGTAATCCGCGTTGATGCTCACGTAGTCGTGCGACAGGTCGCACGTCCAGATGGTGGCCTGCGCGTCGCCGCGGCCGAGCAGCACGCGGATCGTGATTTCGCTCTGCTTCATCACGCGCTGGCCGTCCTCTTCCTGGTAGGCCGGATTGCGGCCGCCCGCCTTCGCGACGAGCACGTCGTCGAGATAGAGGTCGATCTTGTCGACGTCGAGATCCGCGACGCCCGCATAGCCGATCGCCGCGAGAATCCGGCCGAGGTTGGGGTCGGATGCGTAGAAGGCCGTCTTCACGAGCGGCGAATGGCCGATCGCGTAAGCGATCTGGCGGCATTCTGCGACACTCTTGCCGCCTTCCACCTGCACCGTCATGAATTTCGTCGCGCCTTCGCCATCGCGCACGATCAGTTGCGACAGCACCTGCGCGACTTCCGTCACCGCATCGCGCAGCGCCGCATAGGCCGGCGAATCGGTCGACGTGATCGCCGGCAGCGTGCTCTTGCCCGACGCGATCAGGATGAACGAGTCGTTCGTCGACGTGTCGCCGTCGATCGTGATGCAGTTGAACGAGCGGTCGGCCACTTCCTTCACGAGCGTGTCGAGCACCGGCTGCGCGACGTTCGCGTCGAATGCGAGGAAGCCGAGCATCGTCGCCATGTTCGGCTTGATCATGCCCGCGCCCTTGCTGATGCCCGTCAGCGTGACCGTGTGGCCGTCGATCGCCACCTGGCGCGACGTGGCCTTCGGCAGCGTGTCGGTCGTCATGATCGCCTGCGCGGCGTCGAACCAGTTCGCGGCCTTGCGGTTCGCGAGCGCGGCCGGCAGCCCGGCCTTCAGGCGATCGATCGGCAGCGGCTCGAGGATCACGCCGGTCGAGAACGGCAGCACCTGCGCCGGCTCGATGCCCGCGAGGCGTGCCAGTTCCGTGCAGGTCTCGCGC
The DNA here is from genome assembly GCF_017104975.1 of Burkholderia sp. Ac-20344. Classification (NCBI taxonomy): domain Bacteria; kingdom Pseudomonadati; phylum Pseudomonadota; class Betaproteobacteria; order Burkholderiales; family Burkholderiaceae; genus Burkholderia; species Burkholderia sp. Ac-20344. The sequence goes on along the minus strand of NZ_JAAGPP010000092.1, from coordinate 30,447 downwards.
GCGTTCACGAGGCCCGGCTCGCCGGTACCCGCGTTCGCATTGCCCGTATTCACGACGAGCGCGCGAATGCTCGCGCCGCCCGCCCGCACCTTCGCCAGGTGCTCGCGGCAGACGGTGACCGGCGCTGCGCAGAAGCGGTTCTCGGTGAACACGCCCGCGACCGTCGCGCCTTCGTCGACGGAGATGACCAGCACGTCCTTGCGATTCGGCTTGCGGATGTTCGCTTCCGCCCAGCCGAGCGTGACGCCGGCGACGGGATGCAGTTGGGCGGGATCGATCGACGGAAAATTGACAGCCATGGGGCACACCTGCCGGATGGAAAATGCCGGCATGCGCCGGCATCGATTGGAAGAACCAGCGGCCGCACGCGCGGGCCGCCGCAACTCACATCACTCACTCGAAGCTTCGAACGACGCGGCACGCGTGACGCGCGCCGCCGCCGATCATGACAGCTTCCCGTGACATTGCTTGTACTTCTTGCCGCTGCCGCACGGGCACGGGTCGTTGCGGCCGACCTTCGGCATTTCGCCGCCGGGGCCGCTGTGCGTCATCGCGCTGCCGACCATGTCGGCCGTCGCCGTGGCCGCCGCGGCAGCCGCGACGTTCGCCACCGGCGCACCGGCTTCCGCGTAGTCGGCGTGCTGGTACTCGACGTTCTCGAGATGACCACTGCGCTCCTCGATCTGCTCGGCGGCTTCCTCGAGCTGCTCCGGCGACTGGATCTGCACGTTCATCACGACGCGCGTGACTTCCTGCTTGATTGCCTCGAGCATCGCGGCGAACAGCTCGAACGCTTCGCGCTTGTATTCCTGCTTCGGATTCTTCTGAGCATAGCCGCGCAGGTGGATGCCCTGGCGCAGGTGGTCGAGCGCCGCGAGGTGCTCGCGCCACAGGCGGTCGACCGTCTGCAGCATCACCGAGCGCTCGAACGCGCTGAACGATTCGCGGCCGACCATCGCAACCTTCGCCTCGTACTGCTCGTCGGCGGCCGTCATCACGGCGTCGAGAATCTCCTCGGCCGTGATCGACGTCGACTCGTTCACCATTTCCTGGATCGCGAGATCGAGCTGCCAGTCGTTGCGTAGCGCTTCCTCGAGCTCGGGCACGTCCCACTGCTCTTCGATGCTGCCTTCCGGCACGAACTGGCGGACGACTTCGGTAATCACGCCGTGACGCATCGCGGTGATCGTCTCGGTGATGTCGTGCGCTTCGAGCAGCTCGTTACGCTGCTGGTAGATCACCTTGCGCTGGTCGTTCGACACGTCGTCGTATTCGAGCAGCTGCTTGCGGATGTCGAAGTTGCGCGCTTCGACCTTGCGCTGCGCGGACTCGATCGAGCGCGTGACGATGCCGGCCTCGATCGCCTCGCCTTCCGGCATCTTCAGGCGGTCCATGATCGAACGCACGCGGTCGCCCGCGAAGATGCGCAGCAGCGGATCGTCGAGCGACAGGTAGAAGCGCGACGAGCCCGGATCGCCCTGGCGGCCCGCACGGCCGCGCAGCTGGTTGTCGATCCGGCGCGATTCGTGGCGTTCGGTGCCGATGATGTGCAGGCCGCCCGCGGCCTTCACCTGCTCGTGCAGCGTTTCCCACTCGTCGTGCAGTTTCTGGATGCGGCGCGCCTTTTCGTCGGCCGGGATGGCTTCGTCGGCGTCGATGAACGCTGCCTGCTTCTCGGCGTTGCCGCCGAGCACGATGTCGGTACCGCGGCCGGCCATGTTGGTCGCGATCGTGATGCGGTTCGGACGGCCGGCTTCGGCGACGATCGCCGCTTCGCGCTCGTGCTGCTTCGCGTTCAGCACCTCGTGCGGCAACCCGGCCTGCTTCAGCAGGTGCGACAGCAGTTCCGAGTTCTCGATCGACGTCGTGCCGACCAGCACCGGCTGACCGCGCTCGTGGCAATCGCGGATGTCGCGGATCACCGCGTCGTAGCGCTCCTTGGCCGTCTTGTAGATCTGATCCTGCTTGTCGATCCGCTTCGGCGGGCGGTTGGTCGGGATCACGACCGTCTCGAGACCGTAGATCTCGTTGAATTCGTACGCTTCTGTGTCCGCGGTGCCGGTCATGCCGGCCAGCTTCACGTACATCCGGAAGTAGTTCTGGAACGTGATCGACGCGAGCGTCTGGTTCTCGCTCTGGATCTTCACGTGTTCCTTCGCCTCGACCGCCTGGTGCAGGCCATCGGACCAGCGGCGGCCGGCCATCAGGCGGCCCGTGAATTCATCGACGATGACCACTTCGCCGTTCTGCACGACGTAGTGCTGATCCTTGTGGAACAGCGTGTGCGCGCGCAGCGCCGCGTACACGTGGTGCATCAGCGTGATGTTCTGCGGCGCGTACAGGCTCTCGCCCTCGCCGATCAGGCCCCATTCGGCGAGCAGGCGCTCGGCCTTCTCGTGGCCCGATTCCGTCAGGAACACCTGGCGCGCCTTCTCGTCGAGCGTGTAATCGCCCGGCTTCTCGACGCCCGTGCCGTCGGCCTTCTCTTCGCCGATCTGGCGCTCGAGCAGCGGCGGCAGTGCGTTCATCCGCACGTACAGTTCGGTGTGATCCTCGGCCTGACCCGAAATGATCAGCGGCGTGCGCGCCTCGTCGATCAGGATCGAGTCCACTTCGTCGACGACCGCGAAATTCAGGGCCCGCTGCACGCGCGCGTCGGTCTCGTAGACCATGTTGTCGCGCAGGTAGTCGAAGCCGAATTCGTTGTTCGTGCCGTACGTGATGTCCGCCGCGTAGGCCTGCTGCTTCTGGTCGTGCTCCATGCCGGACAGGTTGATGCCGACCGACAGACCGAGGAAGTTGTAGAGGCGCGCCATCCATTCGGCGTCGCGCTGCGCGAGGTAATCGTTGACGGTCACCACGTGCACGCCGCGGCCTGCCAGCGCGTTCAGGTACACGGGCAGCGTCGCGACGAGCGTCTTGCCCTCGCCGGTGCGCATTTCCGCGATCTTGCCGTAGTGGAGCACCATGCCGCCGATCATCTGCACGTCGAAGTGCCGCATCTTCAGTACGCGACGGCTGGCCTCGCGACAGACCGCGAACGCCTCGGGCAGCAGCTTGTCGAGCGACTCGCCGGCCGCGACCCGCTGGCGGAATTCGTCCGTCTTGCCGCGCAACTGGTCGTCCGTCAGCGTCTCGATCTGCGTTTCGAGCGCATTGATCGTCGTGACGGTCTTTTGGTATTGCTTGACGAGCCGCTGGTTGCGGCTGCCAAAAATTTTCTGGAGAAAACCGGTTGTCATCGGATCGGATCCTGCGTCGCAGCACCGGCGCCCGGCGCGTGTTGCGCGCCCCGACGCCCGAGCCTCGGCGGCTTAGCGAATTAGTGGACTCAAACGTTGAATTTTAGCACGCGGGAAAGCATGCGCCCGTCTCTCGGCCGGACGAGCACTGCGCGCCAGCGGCCGGGCCGACGCGGCGAAAGCCGCCCGTGCACGATCCCGCGCGGGTACAATCGGCGTCAACGTCCGCGCACGTGCGCGCCCGAAGAATGTCTCGATGAACCGATTTTCCAAGCGTTTCGGCCCGCTCGCCGCATATCGCCCGCAACCCGTGTCCGAAGTGCTCGGCCGCACCGACGCGTTCGCGGCGCTGCGCGCTGGCGTCGAGCAAATCGCGTCGCTGCAGCGCGATCTTGCCGCGCTCCTGCCCGACTATCTGGCGAATCACGTCGAACCGGGCTTCGTGAAGGATGGCACCCTGACCCTCTTTGCCGCGCACAACGCGCTGGCCGCGCGGCTGCGCCAGGTCGAGCCGCGGCTGCTCGGCGATCTGCAAAAGCGCGGCTGGCCGGTCTCGACGCTGCGTGTGCGCGTGCGCCCGAAGGATGCACCGGAGCCGCCGCACGTGAAGCAGGCACGGATGACATCGGTCGGCGCGGCCGCGTTGCGCGATCTGGCCGACCATCTCGAACCGTCGCCGCTGCAGGCCGCACTTGCGCGGATGGCGGCCCGGCATGGCGCGAAGCCGCGCTGACGGCCCAAGACGCCGACAGCGCCAGCACGTGGCCAACAAAAAAGCAGCCCGAAGGCTGCTTTTTTTGTTGCTTGCGCGAAATGCAGGTCAGGCGAAGGCCGTCTGCATGTCGAACGCGAAGCCCTTCGGCGCGGCTTGCGGATCGTCGAACGTGACGATCTCGTACGCATCTTCGTTCGCGAGCAGTTCGCGCAGCAGCGCGTTGTTCAGCCCGTGGCCCGACTTGTACGCGGTGTACGACGCCAGCAGCGGATGGCCGATCACGTAGAGATCGCCGATCGCGTCGAGCATCTTGTGCTTCACGAACTCGTCGTCGTAGCGCAGCCCGTCGTTGTTCAGGATGCGGTACTCGTCGAGCACGATCGCGTTTTCCATGCTGCCGCCGCGGGCGAGGCCCATCTCGCGCAACATCTCGGCCTCATGTGCGAAGCCGAACGTGCGTGCACGCGCGATCTCGCGCACATACGACGTATTCGCGAAATCGACCTCGAGCTCCTGGCCGGTCTTGTCGACGGCCGGGTGACGGAAGTCGATCGAGAATTTCAGCTTGAAACCGAAGTACGGATCGAGACGCGCGAACTTGTCGCCGTCGCGGATTTCGACCGTCTTCTTCACCTTGACGAAGCGCTTCGGCGCGTTCTGCTCCTCGATCCCGGCGGACTGGATCAGGAACACGAAGGTCGCCGCGCTGCCGTCCATGATCGGGATTTCCTCGGCCGTCACGTCGACGTAGAGATTGTCGATGCCGAGGCCGGCACATGCCGACATCAGGTGCTCGACCGTCGACACGCGCACGCCATCCTTCTGCAGCACCGACGCGAGCCGCGTGTCGCCGATCGACGTCGCCGCGGCGGGAATGTCGACAGGCGTGGGAAGGTCGACGCGGGAGAAGACGATGCCCGTGCCCGGCGCGGCAGGACGGAGGGTCAGCTCGATCTTGCGGCCCGAGTGGACACCGATACCCACGGTCTTCACGATGGATTTGATGGTGCGCTGCTTCAGCATGATGTTCTTCGTCGTGATTGAAGATATCAATCAGGAGTTATATTCGATAGGGGAGATTATAGCGTAATTCCCTATTCAGCGTAGTTTGAAACTGCGTATCAATCTGTTTCGACTGTTTACCCGCGCCGATACGGGACGGGCCGATGCCCGGAACGGAGGCGTTTCCGGTCATCAGCCCGTGTTACAACTGCCCTGAGGCCGGTGAGCAGCGTTGCCGGAAGGCAACGGCGCACCGCACGATCAGGACGTCAACGTCGCGAGAACACTCGCCGCATCGCTCACTTCGAATTTGCCCGGCGCCTCGACGGCCAGCGTCTTGACCACACCGCCGTCAATCACCATCGCGTAGCGCAGGGAACGCATTCCCATGCCACGCGCGGACAAATCCTGCGTCAGCCCCAGCGCATGAGTGAAAGCCGCGCTGCCGTCCGCCATCATGCGCACCTTGCCCGCGGTGTGCAGATCACGTCCCCATGCGCCCATCACGAATGCGTCGTTGACGGACACGCACCAGATCTCGTCGATACCCGCCGCGCGCAGTTGCTCGGCGTGTTCGACGTAGCCCGGCACATGCTGCGCCGAGCAGGTCGGCGTGAAAGCGCCCGGCAATCCGAAGATCACCACTCGCTTTCCCGCAACCTGGTCGCGCACGCTGCAGGCGTTCGGCCCCAGCGTGCACCCTTCGCGCGCGTCGTCGATGTACTCGAACAATTGCGCGTCGGGCAGCGCGTCGCCCACTTGAATCATGGCTGGTCCCTCATAGCGATACGGTTATTCAGCGTGTTGCGGACAGCACGGCCCATCCCGCCCCGCTTGTGCGGAGAGGGCACGTTTCCCGGCCCGGCGTCGCAGCCGACGCGGCCTGTCGTGGTCCGTAGCATCCGTCACGCCGGCGATACCGCGGCAGTTTCGCCGCGGCTTCGCCTGTGTTTGCGTCAGTCAGCCTGCTTGCGCAGGAAAGCCGGGATGTCGTACGTGTCGACACCCTTCTCCTGCAGCGCCTGCACGTGCGATGCCGCGGTTTCGCGCGAGTTGCGCCACACCGCCGGCGTATCGAGCGCGCCGTAGTCGGCCGTGCTGACGTGATGCGCCGGTGCGTAGCCGTGCGACACCGCGCTGACCGGCTGGTTGTCCGTACCCGTGCGCAGCAGCGTCATCGGTGCCGATTGCTGCTTCTTCGCCGCACGGCCCAGACCCGTTGCCACGACCGTCACGCGCAGTGCATCGCCCATCGCGTCGTCGTACACCGCACCGAAGATCACCGTCGCATCTTCCGCCGCGTAGCTCTTGATCGTGTTCATCACTTCGCGCGTTTCCGACAGGCGCAGCGAACGGCTCGACGTGATGTTGACCAGCACGCCGCGCGCGCCCGACAGATCGACGCCTTCGAGCAGCGGGCTCGCCACGGCCTGTTCCGCCGCGAGGCGTGCGCGATCGACGCCGGCAACCGTCGCCGTGCCCATCATCGCCTTGCCCTGCTCGCCCATCACCGTCTTCACGTCTTCGAAGTCGACGTTCACGAGGCCATCGACATTGATGATTTCAGCGATGCCTGCGACCGCGTTGTTCAACACATCGTCCGCGCACTGGAAGCACTTGTCCATCTCGGCGTCATCGCCCATCACGTCGAACAGCTTGTCGTTCAGGACGACGATCAGCGAGTCGACGTGATCCTCCAGTTGCTGCGAACCTGCTTCAGCGACGCGCATGCGCTTGCCGCCTTCGAACTCGAACGGCTTGCTGACGACACCCACCGTCAGGATGCCCATCTCCTTCGCGATCTGCGCGACCACCGGTGCCGCGCCCGTGCCCGTGCCACCGCCCATGCCGGCCGTGATGAACACCATGTGCGCGCCGCGCAGTGCGTCGGCGATGCGCTCACGCGCTTCTTCCGCTGCCGCACGGCCCATTTCCGGCTTCGCACCGGCGCCGAGGCCCGTGTTGCCGAGCTGGATCACCGACGATGCGCGCGAACGCGACAGCGCCTGTGCATCCGTGTTCATCACGATGAAGTCGACGCCCTGCACGCCGCGGTTGATCATGTGCTGGACGGCATTGCCGCCAGCGCCGCCAACGCCGACCACCTTGATGATGGTGCCGTTGGTTTCGGTTTCCAGCATTTCGAATTCCATTGTTGCCTCCGTCAAGAGAAAAACTGCTACTCGGCCGTTATTCGGCAGGAGATCGGGCAACCCCCTGTCGCGCGCCAGCCGCCGGCACCGGCGCGAATTTCGATTCGGTTCGTCCCCAAGAAAACGCCGGGCCACCCCAAGTTTTCTTGGCCCCCTCAAGGGGCATGCTCGGCATGCCGAGCCGTGCGGGTACTCAAAAATTGCTCAGGAACCATTCCTTCATCCGCGAGAACACCTGCCCCGCGTTGCCGGACTGCACGGCGACCTTGCGGCCGCGCATGCGCTGAGCGCTGCCTTCGACGAGCAGCCCCATCGCCGTCGAGTAGCGCGGATTGCGCACGACGTCGGAGAGGCCGCCTGCATACTCCGGCGCGCCGATGCGCACCGGTTTCAGGAAAATGTCTTCGCCGAGCTCGACCATGCCGGGCATCATCGACGCCCCGCCGGTAATGACCACGCCGGAGCTCAGCAGTTCTTCGTAACCCGATTCGCGCACGACCTGCTGCACGAGCGAGAACAGTTCCTCGACGCGCGGCTCGATCACGGCCGCAAGCGCCTGGCGCGACAGCGTGCGCGGACCGCGTTCGCCGAGGCCCGGCACTTCCACCATTTCGTCCGGATCGGCGAGCGCCTGCTTCGCGATCCCGTAGCCGACCTTGATGTCTTCCGCATCCGGCGTCGGCGTGCGCAGCGCCATCGCGATGTCGCTCGTGATCTGGTCGCCGGCGATCGGAATCACCGCGGTGTGGCGGATCGCGCCTTCGGCGAAGATCGCGATGTCCGTCGTGCCGCCGCCGATGTCGACCAGCACCACGCCGAGATCCTTCTCGTCTTCCGTCAACACGGCCAGCGACGAGGCGAGCGGCTGCAGGATCAGGTCGTTCACTTCGAGCCCGCAGCGGCGCACGCACTTGACGATGTTCTGTGCGGCGCTCACCGCGCCCGTCACGATGTGCACCTTCACTTCCAGCCGGATGCCGCTCATGCCGATCGGCTCGCGCACGTCTTCCTGGCCGTCGATGATGAATTCCTGCGTGAGGATGTGCAGCACCTGCTGATCGGTCGGGATGTTGATCGCCTTCGCGGTTTCGATCACGCGCGCGACGTCGGTCTGCGTGACTTCCTTGTCCTTGATCGCGACCATCCCGCTCGAGTTGAAGCTGCGGATGTGGCTGCCCGCGATCCCCGTGAACACGTTGGTGATCTTGCAGTCGGCCATCAGCTCGGCTTCCTCGAGCGCGCGCTGGATCGACTGCACGGTGGCCTCGATGTTGACCACCACACCTTTCTTCAGACCCTTCGACTCGCTCTGGCCGAGACCGATCACCTCGTAGTGGCCTTCGCCCTTCAGCTCGGCGACGATGGCCACCACCTTCGACGTGCCGATGTCGAGGGAAACCAGCAGATCCTTGTAGTCTTTGCTCATAAAGTGCTCTTGCGTGTGATCTCTCGTTACTTCTTGCGCTTGTCGGTATCGGTCAGGAACCGCATGCCTGCCGCGCGAATCGCGAATCCGTTCGGATAGCGCAGGTCCGCGTACTCGATGTCGTTGCCCCAACGCTCCGTGACGGCCGGCCATGCGGCGACCAGACGCTGGCTCCGGTCATGCAGCGATTCGCTGTTGCGCTCCTTGCCCAGCTCGACCTGCATGCCGTTCGACAGCTTCACCGTCCACGCGTACCGCGCCGACAGCGTCACTTCTTCCGGCGCCGCCTTCAGCGGCGCAAACCATTTCCCGAAGTCGCGATACCGCGTGACGACTTCCTTTGCACTGCCCTCCGGGCCGTCGAACGCCGGCAGTTCCTGCTCCAGCTCGCCCTGGTTCGCGGTGAACAGCTCGCCGTCGACGCTCACGAGCTGGTCGCTGCCCCAGGTCCCGAGCGGTTTGTACTCCTCGAGCGTGACAGCCAGCGCATTCGGCCACACCCGGCGCACGCTCGCATGGCGCACCCAGGGCATCTGCTCGAACGCGGCGCGCGCCGTGTCGAGATCGACCGTGAAGAAATTGCCCTTCAGCCGGCCGACCACGCCCGCGCGCACCGTCGGCGAATTGATGTGCTCGGTGTCGCCGTCGATCCGGATTTCCCGCAGCGCGAACGTCGGGCGCTGGATCAGCCAGTAGCAACCGGCCGCCGCCAACACGAGCAGCAACAGCGCGTACAGCGCGCTGGCGGCAAGGTTGAGTTGGCGAACGTTGTTCCACATACGTCGTTCCGTTCCTGCGTCAGTCGTTGAGCGTGAGCGACAGCACCTTCACGACCAGCTCCGAATAGCTGATGCCGACCGCGCGCGCGGCCTTCGGCGGCAGCGAGTGGTCGGTCATGCCCGGCGCGGTGTTCACTTCCAGGAAGTACGCGTTGCCGTCGGCGTCGAGCATGAAGTCCGCGCGGCCCCAGTCTGTGCAGCCGAGCACGTCGAACGCACGGCGCGCGACGCGCTTGAGCTCCGCTTCCTTGTCGGCCGGCAACCCGCACGGAATCAGGTATTGCGTGTCGTCGGCAATGTACTTCGCGTGATAGTCGTAGAACTCGCCGGCCGGCACGATCTTGATCACCGGCAGGTCGAGATCGCCGGCGATGCATGCCGTGTACTCGCCGCCGCCCTCGATGCTCTTCTCGACGATCACGATCGGGTCGTGCGTCGCGGCTTCCGCGAGCGCGGCCGGCAGCGCGTCGGCCGTCTTCACCTTCAGCACCGCGACGCTCGAGCCTTCGCTCGCCGGCTTCACGAACAGCGGCAGGCCGAGCTTCGCGACGATGTCCGTCGCGCGCGCCGCGAGGTCGTCGCCGCGCAGCACCGTCTCGAACGGCGGCGTCGGCACGCCCGTCTGCTGCCACACGAGCTTCGTGCGGAACTTGTCGAGGCCGAGCGCCGACCCGAGCACGCCGCTACCCGTGTAGCGAATGCCATAGAAGTCGAGCGCGCCCTGGATCTGGCCGTTCTCGCCGTAACCGCCGTGCAGTGCGTTGAACGCGCGCACGAACCCTTCGTCCTTCAGCGCCGACAGCGGGCGCTCGGCCGGGTCGAACAGGTGCGCGTCGACGCCTGCGTCACGCAGGCCCTGCAGCACGAGGCGGCCCGAGGTGAGCGACACCTCGCGCTCGGCGGATTCGCCACCGAACAACACCGCCACCTTGCCGAAACGTTTCGGATCAATCCCGCTCATGTCATGCCTTCTGTTGAGTGTGCTGCGCGACCTTCGCCGGCACGCCGCCGATCGAACCCGCGCCCATCGTGATCACCACGTCGCCGTTCTGCGCGACCTTCGCCAATGCGTCCGGCACGTCGTCGACCGTCGCGACGAACACCGGGTCAACCTTCCCTACCGCGCGCAACGCGCGCGACAGCGCGTCGCCGTTGGCGGTCGAGATCGCCGCCTCGCCGGCCGCGTAGACTTCCGTCAGCACCAGCGCGTCGACCGTCGACAGCACGTTGACGAAATCGTCGAAGCAGTCGCGCGTGCGCGTGTAGCGGTGCGGCTGGAACGCCAGCACGAGGCGGCGGCCCGGGAACGCACCGCGCGCGGCCGCGATCGTCGCAGCCATTTCGACCGGGTGATGGCCGTAGTCGTCGATCAGCGTGTACTGGCCGCCGTCCGCGCTCGGCACCTCGCCGTAGCGCTGGAAGCGCCGGCCGACGCCGTTGAATTCCGCCAGCGCCTGCTGGATCGCGTCGTCCGCCACGCCGAGATCGGTCGCGATCGCGATCGCCGCCAGCGCGTTCTGCACGTTGTGCAGGCCCGGCAGGTTCAGCACGATCGCGAGCGGCGCGCGCCCTTCGCGGATCACCGTGAAATGCATCCGGCCGTCGCGCGCATCGATGTCTTCCGCGCGCACCTGTGCGTCCGGCGACAGGCCGTAGCGCACGACCGGCTTCGAAATGAACGGGATGATCTGCCGCACGTTCGGATCGTCGACGCACACGACCGCGCTGCCGTAGAACGGCAGGCGCTGCGTGAATTCGATGAACGCCTGCTTGAGCCGCGCGAAATCGTGGCCGTAGGTGTCCATGTGGTCGGCGTCGATGTTCGTGATGACTTCGATCACCGGAAACAGGTTCAGGAACGACGCGTCCGACTCGTCGGCCTCGGCGACGATGAAATCGCCCGTGCCGAGCCGCGCGTTCGCGCCGGCGCTGATCAGGCGCCCGCCGATCACGAAGGTCGGATCCAGCCCACCCGCCGCGAGCACGCTCGCGACGAGGCTCGTCGTCGTGGTCTTGCCGTGCGTGCCGGCGATCGCGATCCCCTGCTTCAGGCGCATCAGCTCCGCCAGCATCACCGCGCGCTGCACGATCGGCACGCGCTTCGCGCGCGCGGCCAGCACTTCCGGGTTGTCCGAACGCACGGCGGTCGACACGACGACCGCGTTCGCGCCCTCGATGTTCGCCGCGTCATGGCCGATCGCGATCCGCGCGCCGAGCGCCTGGAGACGATCGGTCACCGCGTTGCGCGACAGGTCCGAGCCGCTGACCTCGTAGCCGAGGTTGACGAGCACTTCGGCGATGCCGCTCATGCCCGCGCCGCCGATCCCGACGAAATGAATGTGTTTGACGATGTGTTTCATTGCAGTGTTTCCAGGTTCGCGCCGGCCGCCTTCGCGCACACGCGCGCGACTTCGTCGGTGGCCTCGGGCTTCGCTAGCGAGCGCGAACGTTCCGCCATGTCCGCGAGCGATGCCCGCGACTGGCCGCGCAGCCAGTCGGCGAGCAGTTCCGCCGACAGGTCGCGTTGTTGGACCAGCACGGCCGCGCCCGCATCGGCGAGGAACGCGGCGTTGCTCGTCTGGTGATCGTCGACCGCGTACGGGAACGGCACGAACAGCGCCGCCACGCCCACCGCCGCGATCTCCGACACCGTCATCGCACCCGACCGGCAGATCACGAGATCCGCCACCGCATAGGCGGCCGCCATGTCGTCGATGAACGGCACGAGCCGCACGTCTTCACCGGCCGCGAAACCGGCCGCTTCGTAATTCGCCTTCAGCGCTTCGATGTGCTTCGCGCCGGCCTGGTGCACGATGCGCGGGCGCTCGCCCGGCGTCAGCAGCGCCAGCGCGCGCGGCACGACTTCGTTCAGCGCGGCCGCACCGAGGCTGCCGCCGACGACCAGCACGTTCAGCGGGCCGCTGCGCGATGCATAGCGTGCTTTGGGCGCTTCCGTGCGCGCAAGTTCCGCGCGAATCGGGTTGCCCGTCCATTCCGCGTGCGGCAGCGCGCCAGGGAATGCGACGAGCACGCGTTTCGCGAACTTCGCGAGTACCTTGTTCGTCAGGCCCGCGATCGAATTCTGTTCATGCAGCACGAGCGGGCGCCCCGACAGCGCGGTCATCACGCCCGCCGGGAACGTGATGTAGCCGCCCATCCCGAGCACGACGTCGGGCCGCACGCGGCGCAGCGCGGCGAGGCTCTGCCCGCATGCGCGCAACAGGTTGAACGGCAGCGTCAGCTTGGTCTTCAGGCCCTTGCCGCGCAGCCCGCCGAACCGCACGTATTCCATCGGAATGCCGTGCTTCGGCACGAGCGTCGCTTCCATCCCGGCCGGATTGCCGAGCCATACGACGCGCCAGCCGGCCGCTTCCATCCGGTGCGCGACCGCGAGCCCCGGGAACACGTGGCCCCCGGTGCCGCCTGCCATCACCATCAGCGTGCGTTGCGACGCGGTCATACCTTCCCTCCGCGCATCAGCACCCGGTTTTCGTAGTCGACCCGCAGCAGCACCGCGAGCGCGACGCAGTTCAGCAAAATGCCCGAGCCGCCGTAGCTCACGAGCGGCAACGTCAGGCCCTTGGTCGGCAGCAGCCCGAGGTTCACGCCCATGTTGATGAAGGTTTGCGCGCCGAACCAGATACCGATGCCCTTCGCGGTCAGGCCCGCGAACGTGCGATCGAGCGCAAGCGCCTGGCGGCCGATCTCGAACGCGCGGCGCACGATCCAGTAGAACAACAGGATCACGACCAGCACGCCGACGAAACCGAGCTCCTCGCCGATCACCGCAAGGATGAAGTCGGTATGCGCTTCCGGCAGGTAGTTCAGCTTCTCGACGCTGCCGCCGAGGCCGACGCCGACCCACTCGCCGCGGCCGAACGCGATCAGCGAGTGCGTGAGCTGGTACGCCTTGCCCTGCGCGTAGCGCTCGTCCCACGGATCGAGGTACGCGAAGATCCGCTCGCGACGCCACGGCGACAGCCACACCAGCATCGTGAAGGTGCCGACCGCCGTCGCGACGAGGCCGCCGAACAACTTGCCGTTCACGCCGCCGAGGAACAGCACGCCCATCGCGATCGCCGCGACCACCATGAACGCGCCCATGTCCGGCTCGAGCAGCAGCAGCGCGCCGACCAGGCCGACCGCGAATGCCATCGGCAGGAAGCCCTTCGCGAAGCTCTGCATGTACTCCTGCTTGCGCACCGTGTAGTTCGCCGCGTAGATCGTCACCGCGAGCTTCATGATTTCCGACGGCTGCATGTTCGTGATGCCGAGCGGAATCCAGCGGCGCGCACCGTTCACGCCCTTGCCGACGTGCGGGATCAGCACGATCACGAGGCCGACGAGCGCGATCAGGAAGAGATGCGGCGCGTACTTGTCCCACGTCGACACCGGCACGCGGAACGCGATCACCGCCGCGATGAACGCGACCGCGAGCGAAATGCAGTGGCGCATCAGGAACGCGTAATCGTGATACGACGCGTATTTCGGCGAATCGGGCATCGCGATCGACGCCGAATACACCATCACGACGCCGAGCCCGAGCAGCGCAATCGCGACCCACAGCAGCGAATAGTCGAAGTCGAGCATCCGCGAACGGCTCGGGCGCACGCCGTTGACGACGCTCGCAAGGCCGCCCGTCGCGGCACGCGTGGCCGACGCGACGCGGCCGCCCGCGGCATTGCCGCCGGTGTCGCGGCGATCGTTGAAACGGGACACGAGGCGATCGGACCAGCTCATGGCGTCGCTCCTTTGTCGATGGCGATTTCGTCGACCGCCGCGCGGAACACATCCGCGCGATGGGCGTAGTTCCTGAACATGTCGAGGCTCGCGCATGCGGGCGACAGCAGCACCGCATCGCCCGGCTCGGCGAGCTCGGCCGCCGCGTGTACCGCGCCTTCGAGCGTCGCATGATCGGCGAGCGGCACGCCCGTTTCGGCGAGCGTGTCACGGATCGCCGGCGCGTCACGGCCGATCAGCATCACCGCGCGGCACCAGCGCGCGACCGGCGCGACCAGCGGTGCGAAATCCTGCCCCTTGCCATCACCGCCCGCGATCAGCACGATCTTCTGCGCGAGCCCGTCGAGCGCGGCAACCGTCGCGCCGACGTTCGTGCCCTTGCTGTCGTCGACGTAGTCCACGTCGTCGATCGTCGCGATCACTTCGACGCGATGCGCTTCGCCGCGGTATTCGCGCAGCGCGTGCAGCAGCGGCGCGGCCGGCAGGTCGATCGCACGGGCGAGCGCGAACGCGGCCAGCGCGTTCGCCGCGTTGTGCAGCCCGCGGATGCGCAGCGCATCAGCCGGCATCAGGCGCTTCTGCGCGATGTCGGGCGTATGTGCGGCATCGCGCTTGCGCCGGCGGGCCGTCGCCGCCGCTTCATCCGGTGCATCGCGATCGACGGCTTCCACCAGCCACGCGATGCCGTTGTCGCGCGACAGCCCGTAGTCGCCGTCCTGCACCGGTTCGTTCAGGCCGAACGTGACCGTGCGCGGCGCGTCGGCCGCCGGCGCGAACTTCATCACGGCCGCATCGTCGCGGTTCAGCACGCGCGTCGTCGTCGCGCCGAAGATCCGGCCCTTTGCCTGCGCGTACGCGTCGAAGCTGCCGTGCCAGTCGAGGTGGTCCTGCGTGATGTTGAGGATCGCGGCCGCATCGGGCGCGAACGTGCGCGCGGTCTCGAGCTGGAAGCTCGACAGTTCGAGCACCCACACGTCGGGCAGCGCGGTTTCGTCGATTGCACTGGCGAGCCGGTCGAGCATCGCCGGGCTGATGTTGCCCGCGACGGCGACCTTCTTGCCCGAGCGCTGGCACAGCAGGCCCGTGAGGCTCGTCGTCGTGGTCTTGCCGTTGGTGCCCGTGATCGCGAGCACCTTCGGCTGGTAGCCGCTCGTGCCGAGGGCACGCAACGCCTGTGCGAAGAATTCCAGCTCGCCCCACACCGCGACGCCGCGCTCGTTCGCGGCCGCGACCAGCGCCGCGAGCGCCGGTTCGAGCGGCGACAGCCCGGGGCTCAGCCCGACGAGCTCGACGCCGCCGTCGAGCAGCGCAGGCGTGAACGCCCCGCCGACGAATTCCGCATCGATGCCTTCGGCCTGTAGCGCGGCAAGGTTCTGCGGCGCCTCGCGGGTATCGGCAATGCGCAGCCGGCACCCGTGCCTCGCGCACCATCGCGCGATCGCGAGACCCGATTCCCCGAGCCCCAGTACGAGCACCATCGGCCGTTGCCGATCTCCAAACATCTCGCCAGACATCCTTGTTACCTTTCCTTTACCGCAGCTTGAGGGTGGTCAAACCGAACAGGCACAGCATCAGCGTGATGATCCAGAAACGCACGACCACCTGCGTTTCCTTCCAGCCGGACAATTCGAAGTGGTGATGCAGCGGCGCCATCTTCAGCAGACGCCGCCCTTCGCCGTAGCGCTTTTTCGTGTACTTGAACCACGAAACCTGCAGCATCACCGACAGCGTTTCCGCGACGAAGATGCCGCCCATGATGAACAGCACGATTTCCTGGCGCACGATCACCGCGACCGTGCCGAGCGCGCCGCCGAGCGCCAGCGCACCGACGTCGCCCATGAACACCTGCGCGGGGTGCGTGTTGTACCAGAGGAACGCGAGCCCTGCCCCCCCCATCGCGGAACAGAAGATCAGCAGTTCGCCCGCGCCCGGAATGTGCGGGAACAGCAGGTATTTTGAATAGACTGCGCTGCCCATCACGTACGCGAACACACCCAGCGACGCGCCGACCAGCACGACCGGCATGATCACGAGGCCGTCGAGGCCGTCGGTCAGGTTCACCGCGTTACTCGCGCCGACGATCACGAAGTAGGTCAGCACGATGAAGCCCCACACGCCGAGCGGATAGCTGATCGACTTCAGGAACGGCAGCATCAGGTCGGCACGTGCCGGCAGCCCCATCGACAGACCGCTCCTCACCCACGCCATGAACAGGTCGAACACGCGCACGTTGTTCGCTTCGGACACGCTGAAGGCGAGGTAGACGGCCGCGAACAGCCCGATCACCGATTGCCAGAAATACTTCTCGCGCGACGACATCCCGCGCGGGTCCTTGTGGACGACCTTGCGGTAATCGTCGACCCAGCCGATCACGCCGAAACCGAACGTGACGAGCATCACGATCCAGATGAAACGATTCGTGAGGTCACCCCACAGCAGCGTCGCGACCGCGATGCCGATCAGGATCAGCACGCCGCCCATCGTCGGCGTGCCGGACTTGACCAGGTGCGTCTGCGGGCCGTCCTTGCGCACGGCCTGACCGACCTTCATTTGCGTCAGCTTGCGGATCACCCACGGTCCGCACACGAGCCCGATCCCGAGCGCGGTGATGGTGGCCATCACCGCACGGAACGTGAGGTACGTGAACAAGCGCAAAAAGCTTGCGTCACCTTGCAGCCATTGCGCCAGCGCCAGCAGCATGCTTCCTTCCTTCTACTCAGTGTGCAGCGGGCGCCGTGCCCGCTGCGGGTTGGTTCGTCAGCGCGTCGACCACGCGCTCCATCTTCATGTACCGCGAGCCCTTCACGAGCAGCGTCGCCTGCGCGCCATAGCCCGCCGCGAGCAACGCGTCGACCAGCGCGCCGACGTCGCCGAAATGGCGGGCCGTGTCGCCGTACGCCGTGCAGGCATCGCGCGACGCGTCGCCGAGCGCGAACAGCGCATCGATCCCGCGCTCGCGCGCGTATGCACCGACCTCGCGATGGAAGGCCGGCCCTTCGTCGCCGACCTCACCCATGTCGCCGATCACCAGCACGCGCGGCGCCGGTTGCGTGGCGAGCACGTCGATCGCGGCGCGCATCGAATCGGGATTCGCGTTGTACGTATCGTCGACGACCGTCGCACCCGCGAGGCTGCCTGCGATCGCCTGTTTCACCTGCAGCCGTCCCTTGACCGGCTCGAACGATTCGAGACCCTGCTTGATCGCCGACAGTGCGACCCCGGCGCCCAGCGCCGCGGCCGTCGCGGCCAGCGCGTTGCGCGCGTTGTGCTCACCAAGCGCGCGCAGCCGCACCGTGACGGCGCCCGCGGGCGTATCGATCGCGAGTTCGCCGCCGTGAAGACGCCCCGTCACCTGCGCATCGTTCTGCCGGTCGGCATCGTGCAGCGCGAAATCGAGGATCCGGTTGCCGGTCGCCGCAACGCGCCAGATGCCCGCATACGCATCGTCGGCCGGGAACACGGCAACGCCGTCCGGCGGCAGCGCGTGAATCACGGCCGCGTGTTCGAGCGCGACGGCTTCGACCGTCGCCATGAATTCCTGGTGCTCGCGCTGCGCGTTGTTGACGAGCGCGACCGTCGGCGCCGTGAGGCGCGCGAGGACTTCGGTCTCGCCCGGGTGGTTCATCCCGATCTCGATCACCGCGAGACGATGCGCGGCCGATAGGCGCAGCAGCGTCAGCGGCAGGCCGACGTCGTTGTTCAGGTTGCCGGCCGTCGCGAGCCGCGCGTCGGCACCGACCGCCGCCGCGAAGATCGACGCGATCATTTCCTTGACGGTCGTCTTGCCGTTGCTGCCCGTCACCGCGACGAGCGGCAGCGCGAATCGTTTGCGCCAGCCATGTGCGAGTGCGCCGAGCGCGGCACGCGTTTCGCCGCCTTCGATCGCCGGCATCGCGACGCCTGCCGGCATGCGCGCGACGAGCGCCGCGGCAGCACCGCGCGCAGCGACGTCGCCGAGGAAGTCGTGCGCATCGAAGCGCTCGCCTTTCAGGGCGACGAACAGATCGCCGGGGCCGACCGTGCGGCTGTCCGTCGACACGCGGTCGAACGTGACGCCCGCGTCGCCGTGGACGGTTGCGCCGGGGATCAGGCGAGCGGCTTCGTCGAGACTGAGCATCGTCATTCGGCGCCTCCCTTGCCGTGCGTCGCGCGCGCTGCCAGCGCGAGCCGCGCGTGATCCTGATCGGAGAACGTGCGCTTCTTGCCCATGATTTCCTGCGTGGCCTCGTGGCCCTTGCCGGCCAGCACGACGACATCCTCGCGTGCGGCGCCGCGCACGGCCTGCAGGATCGCGCTCGCGCGATCCTCGATACGGCGTGCGTGATCGGGCGCGGTCATGCCCGCGACGATCTGGTCGATGATGCGCTGCGGATCCTCGCTGCGCGGGTTGTCGCTCGTGACGACGGTTTCGTCGGCGAACCGCTCCGCGATCGCGCCCATCAGCGGGCGCTTCGTCGCATCGCGATCGCCGCCGCAGCCGAACATGCAGACAAGCCGGCCGCCGCGCGCCGTGGCGATCGGGCGCAGCGCATCGAGCGTCTTTTCGAGCGCGTCGGGCGTGTGCGCGTAGTCGATCACGACGAGCGGTTCGTCGTTCTGCAGCCGGCCGCCGAGGCGCTGCATCCGGCCGTTGACGGACTCGAGCCGTGCGATCTCGGCGAGCGCCGCGTCGAACGGCACGTCGGCCGCGAGCAGCGAGCCGAGCACGGCAAGCAGGTTGCTGACGTTGAATGTGCCGAGCGTGCCGACCTCGACGTTCGCGTCGCCCCACGACGAACGCAGGCGGAACGCCGTGCCGGTCGCCGTGGCGCGCACGTCGAGCGCGACCAGTTCGCGATCGGCGTCCGGCGCCGGTGCGTCGCCGATCCCGTACGCGATCGTGCGCACGCGGCCGGCCAGTTTCTCGAGCAGGCGCTGGCCGGCTGCGTCGTCGCGGTTGACGACCGCCGCGCGCAGGCCACGCGATGCGAACAGCTTCGCCTTCGCGGCCTCGTACGCATCGAACGTGCCGTGATAGTCGAGGTGATCCTGCGTGAGGTTCGTAAATACCGCGATGTCGAAGGCCGTGCCGTTCACGCGCCCCTGGTGCAGCGCGTGCGACGACACCTCCATCGCCACGGCCTTCGCACCCGCGTCGCGCAACTGCGCAAGACTGCGCTGCAGTTGCGGCGCGTCGGGGGTCGTGAAACCCGTCTGCACGAGCTGGCCGGGCATCCCGCTGCCGAGCGTGCCGATCACCGCGCACGGCTGGTGCAGCGCCGTCAGCGCGGTAGCGATCCACTGCGTACACGAGGTCTTGCCGTTCGTGCCGGTCACGCCCACCGCGAGCAGGCTGTCGCTCGGATCGCCGTACCAGCCGCTGGCGATCTCGCCGGCGAGCTGGTCGAGCGCCGGCACGGCCAGTGCGACGGGCACCGCCGGCGCGGCGTCCAGCCCTTCTGGCTGATACAGCACGGCGGCCGCACCGCGCGCGACGGCTTCGGCAATGAATGCGCGGTTGTCGGCCCCGTCGACCGCATACGCAAAAAACACGTCGCCGGCCTTGAGGCTGCGCGTGTCGGCATGCAGTTGCGCTGCGGGGGCCACATGCTGATGCAGCCACGCAAGCGCGGCTGCGATCTGCTGATGCGCCGGATGGGAACTGCGGGCGGCGCTCATCGAACAACTCCTGGTGAATTACGCGTCGTGCTGGACACGATCATATGCTTCGCACCGCCACCCGCGGCCAGCTTTTGCGGCCCCGTTGCAGAAGGTGCTGCCGGCGAATCGTCAGACACGACGAGCTGCTTGATCGGCATGTTCGGCGGGACGTTCAGCGCACGCATCGTGTCGCCGGCGATCGCCGAGAATACGGGGCCGGATACCTGGCCGCCGAAGTGGCTGCCGGCGGTCGGCTCGTCGACCGATACCGCGACGACGATGCGCGGATTCGGCATTGGCGCCATCCCGACGAACGACGCGCGGTACTTGCGCGTGTAGCCGTGACCTTCATGCTTGTACGCGGTACCGCTCTTGCCGCCGACGCGATAGCCCGGCACGGCCGCATCGGGCGACGTGCCGCCCGGTGCGACCACCGTCTCGAGCATCGCGCGCACTTCGCGCGCGGTGATCGGGTTGAACACCTGCGTGCCCACGACCGGCTGGTTGGGGTCGGTCTTGAAAATGGTCACGGGCATCAGCTCGCCGTCATGCGCGATCGCCGTGTAGGCGCGCGCGAGCTGGAACAGCGACACCGACAGGCCGTAGCCGTACGACATCGTCGCCTGCTCGATGCGGCGCCAGCTCTTCCACGGACGCAGGCGGCCGGCCACCGCGCCCGGGAACCCGACCTTCGGCGCCTGGCCGAGGCCGATGCTCGTATACATATTCCACATTTCCTCGGGCCGCATCGTCATCGCGATCTTCGTCGCGCCGATGTTGCTCGACTTCTGGATCACGCCGCCGACCGTCAGCGTGCCGAAACCCGCGTCGTCGGTGATCGGCGCGCCGTCGAGCACGAAATGCCCGTTGCCCGTCTCGACGAGCGTGTTCGGCGTCACGCGATGCAGGTCGAGCGCGAGCGACACCGTAAACGGCTTCATGATCGAGCCCGGCTCGAACACGTCGGTCATGATCCGGTTGCGCAACTGCTCGCCGGTCATGCGCGAGCGGTCGTTCGGGTTGTACGTCGGGTAGTTGACGAGTGCGAGCACCTCGCCGGTGCGCACGTCGACGACCATCGCCGCACCGGCCTTCGCCTTGAACTTCTCGACGGCGGCCTTCAGGTTCGCGTAAGCGATGTACTGGATCTTGCTGTCGATCGACAGGTCGACGTCGGTGCCGTTGTGCGGCGGGATCTGCTCGGCGACGTCCTCGACGATGTGCCCCATCCGGTCCTTGATCACGCGACGCACGCCCGACGTGCCGGACAGCATCTTCTGGTCGCCCAGTTCGACGCCCTCCTGCCCTTCGTCCTCGACGTTCGTGAAGCCGATCAGGTGAGCGGTGATCTCGCCCTCCGGATAGAAGCGCTTGTATTCGTTGCGCTGATAGATACCGGGAATGTCGAGCGCGGCGACCTTGTCAGCGATGTCGATCGGCACCTGGCGCTTGACGTAGACGAAACCCTTGTCTTGCGACAGCTTCACGCGCAATTCCTTCGGCGTCATGCCGAGGAGCTTGCCGAGCTGGTTGACCTTGTCGGCATCGAGGTCGTCCGGCACCGCGTCGGGAATCGCCCAGATCGCGCGCACGGGCAGGCTCGTCGCGAGCACGAGCCCGTTACGGTCGAGGATCTTGCCGCGCGTCGCCGGCAGCTCGAGCGTGCGCTGGTAGCGGCTTTCGCCCTGCTTCTGGTAGAACGCGTTGCCGGGCCCCTGGATCCAGAACGCGCGCGCGGCCAGCGCGACGAACGCCATGAACAGCAGGAACACGACGAGCTTCGAGCGCCACATCGGCAGATGCACGCCCAGCACGGGGCTCGACGAGAACTTCACGTTCTGGCGCTTCTGGGACGGCTTCATCGCGCGCCCCCCTTGCCCTTGCCCACCGTGTCCGCCGAAGCCGGGATCGGTGCATCGATCGCCTTCGCAGCGCCCGGCGGCAGCGTCAGGTATTGCGTGCGGCCGGTCGTGATCGGCTGCATCTTCAGGGAATCGTTCGCAAGCTGCTCGATGCGCGACGTCTTCGACAGCGCGCTCTGCTGATATTGAAGCTGTGCGTAGTCCTGCTGGAGCTGACGCTCCTGCGACTGCGCGCGCTGCAGCTGGATGAAGATCTGGCGCTGCTGGTTCGTCGAATTGACGACCGACAGCGCGCACCCCATCACGATGATCAGCAGGAAGATATTGAAGCGACTCATGGCGTGACGCGCTCCGCAATGCGCATCACGGCCGAGCGGGCGCGCGGATTCGCAGCGACTTCCGCTTCACTCGGAAACTGGCGGCTGATGATCCTGAGTGGCGGGCTCGGGAGGTCGACGGCACGGATCGGCAGGCGACGATCGACCGCAGGCGCACTCGCGTGCGCCTGCATGAATCGCTTGACGATCCGGTCCTCGAGTGAATGAAAGCTGATGACCACCAGCCGCCCCCCTTGCTCCAGCAACGACAGTGCCGCGTCTAGTACGACTTGCAGGTCCGCAAGCTCTTGATTGACGTGAATCCGTATAGCCTGAAAGGTGCGGGTTGCCGGATCCTTGCCCTTCTCACGGGTTTTGACGACGTGACCCACGATTTGGGCAAGCTCGCCCGTGGTGTCGAGAGGCCCAAGACGGTCGGACTCTGCCCGGCGAGCAACAAGCGCCTTTGCAATCTGAAAAGCAAACCGTTCTTCCCCATAATCCCGTATCACCTCCGTCAATTCCTGCACCGAAGCCCGCGCGAGCCATTCCGCCGCCGACTCGCCACGCGTCGGATCCATCCGCATGTCCAGCGGACCATCGGCGCGGAAGCTGAAGCCGCGCGCCGGATCGTCCACCTGCGGCGAGGACACGCCCAGGTCGAGCAACACACCCGACACCTTCTCGACGCCGCGCGCCGCAAGCGCGTCGCGCATCGATGCAAAGCTGTCATGCACGATCGAGAAGCGCGCATCCTCGATGCCCCGCGCCGTCTCGATCGCCCTCGGATCCTTGTCGAACGCGATCAGCCGCCCGGCCGGCGCCAGCCGCGCGAGCACCGCGCGGCTATGGCCGCCACGCCCGAACGTGCCGTCAACATACACGCCGTCCGGCCGCGTCACGAGCGACTCGACCGCCTCATCCAACAGCACCGTCCGATGCCGCAATTCGTTTCCCATCGCGGGCGTCTCCGTCACCGCAATCAGAATGTGAAATTCTTCAGCGCGTCGGGCATGCCCTGCGCCATCGCTGCCTGCTCCTTCGCGTTGTAGGTCTGCGAATCCCACAGCTCGAAGTGACTACCCATTCCCAACAACATGACTTCCTTTTCCAGTCCGGCTGCCATGCGCAGCTCGGGCGATACGAGAATCCGGCCCGCGCTGTCGAGATCGACATCCATCGCATTGCCGAGAAAAATGCGCCGCCACCAGTGCGCGTCCATCGGCAGCGCGGCGATCTTGGCGCGGAATACTTCCCATTCGGGGCGCGGAAACAGCAACAGGCAGCCGTCCGGGTGCTTGGTCACAGTCACCCGTCCTTCTGCCTGTCCTTGCAGCGCTTCGCGATAGCGAGCCGGCACCGACATCCGCCCTTTCGCATCGAGCGTCAGCGCCGACGCCCCTTGGAACACTTTCCGCTCTCCCGTTCAGGGCACCGAAGCACCCGCTCAATGCTGAGAATTTAGCCGGAATAGCCCGCTAAATCACACAAAAATACACTTTCTCACACTGTCTCCCACTTTAGAGGAAGGGTGTGGCACGGTCAAGGGAGCGGCCCGCTTTTTTGACGAATTTTGTTAGTTAGAACAAGGACTTACGCGCACATGCTCATGCGGCCCCTCATTCTAAAAACCGTTATAAATGAATGAGCTAGTGCAACTTGTGAAGGTGATACGTGAGAAAGACGAGCCAGACGGGTGTGCGGACGGGGCTTTCGGGGGCGGGAAAACGAGGAATAAACGGGCGGTATCAGCGGCGGGGAACCGGGGCGACGTCAGGCATCGCCCCGGTGCGAATCTCACAGATAGTACGCAGTGCTCGTCATGACTTTCGACGCGGCGCGCATCAGCATCCGCGCGGGCAGCGGCAGCTCGATCCCGCCCGCGTCGGCCGCGGCCTTGCCGTGCTTCACCTCGTCGATACGCATCTGGTCGACGATTGCCCGCGACGCGGTATCGGCCGCCGGCAACTCGGACATGTGGCCTTCGAGGTGACTCTCGACCTGCCGTTCGGTCTCGGCCATGAAGCCGAGGCTGACCTTGTCGCCCAGCGCGCCGGCCGCCACGCCGATCGCGAGCGAACCCGCATACCAGAGCGGGTTCAACAGGCTCGGGCGCGAGTCGAGCTCTTTCAGGCGGTGCGCAGTCCATGCGAGGTGGTCCTCCTCCTCGCGCGCGGCCTCTTCGAACATCGCCTTGGCCGACGCCGTGCGCGCGGTGAGTTTCTGCGCCTGGTAAAGCGCCTGCGCGCAGACCTCGCCGACGTGGTTCACGCGCATCAGCCCGGCGGCATGCGTACGCTCCGCAGGCGTCAGCTCGACGGCCGGCGCCTCGGCCGGTGCGGGCACCGGGCGGCTCATCCGGCTAATGCCGGTCAGCGATCTCAGGCCGCGATCGAATTCGCTGATCAGTTCATCAAACACCATCCTGTTCTCCTGGCTGCAGGTGCTGCCGCGAGCGGCAAGGGCACGAGTCCGCTCCGTAACCGACTTGATTATTCAGCGGAAATTGCGGTTAACCCGTGATTTTAACCATTGTTGCATAAAGGAAACATGGCGACCTTGAGCTGCGGCATTTCGCTTTGTGGCAAAAAACGGTTTTGCTACATTACGTCCGACTTCTTGCGAAGTTGATGGGGCCCGTCAACAGAACATAACTATCCGCCCCGCCAGAAAAATTCAGTGATTTTTGGAGATCCGTTAATGAAAAAGTCGCTTCTCGCGCTCGTCGCGCTGGGCGCGTTCGCTGGCGCTGCCCATGCGCAAAGCAGCGTGACGCTTTACGGCATCATCGATGAAGGCCTGCTCTTCAACAACAACGCAGGCGGCAAGCACCTGTACAGCATGGCCAGCGGTGTGATGCAAGGCAGCCGCTTCGGCCTGCGCGGTACCGAAGACCTCGGTGGCGGCTTGAAGGCGATCTTCACCCTCGAAAACGGTTTCGACGTGAACAGCGGCAAGCTCGGTCAGGGCGGCCTGATGTTCGGCCGTCAGGCTTATGTCGGCCTGTCGAGCCAGTACGGTACGGTCACGCTGGGTCGTCAATACGACTCCGTCGTCGACTTCGTCGGCCCGCTCGAGGCAGGCGACCAGTGGGGCGGCTACATCGCCGCTCACCCGGGCGACCTCGACAACTTCAACAACGCGTACCGCGTGAACAACGCGATCAAGTACACGAGCCCGACCTACGCCGGCTTCTCGTTCGGTGGCTTGTACAGCCTCGGCGGCATCGCAGGCCAGTTCGCGAAGAACCAGGTCTGGTCGCTCGGCGCAGGCTACAACAACGGCCCGCTGGTCCTCGGTGTCGGCTACTTGAACGCACGTACGCCGGGCAACGCCGGCGGCATGTTCAACAATGGTTCGACGGCTTCGGCTGCTCCGGTCACGTCACCGGTCTATGGCGCATACGCGAACAACGCGAACACGTACCAGGTCATCGGCGCGGGCGGTGCATACACGTTCGGCGCAGCGACGATCGGCGCGACGTACTCGAACACGAAGTTCAAGGGCTTCTCGGTTGGTCCGTACGTGAACCAGACCGCGACGTTCAACAACGGCGAAATCAACTTCAAGTATCAGTTGACCCCGGCGTTGATCCTCGGCGCAGCGTACGACTACACGCAAGGCAGCAAGATCGACGGCGCCTCCGCAGCCAAGTACCACCAGGGCTCGCTGGGCGTCGACTACTTCCTGTCGAAGCGCACGGACGTCTACGTGATCGGCGTGTACCAGCACGCATCGGGCAATGCGCTCGACGCAGGGGGCAACGTCGTCAAGGCGACGGCAGCGATCAATGGTCTCAGCGGCTCGAGCACCAGCAACCAGGTCGCGGCACGCGTCGGTATCCGTCACAAGTTCTAATCAGCTTGTTTGACAAGCCGCTGGACATTGAAGGCGCCTTCGGGCGCCTTTTTCTTTTCCGGGCATCCGCAAAGCTGGAGCGTGGCGAATCACACCGGCCGCGACGTGCTCGTCGCGAGGGCGCCGTGCCGTCTGCTGCGTCGAAACACACGGCCGCCGCGGCAAGCCCATTCCTGAAGCAGCCCCATTCGGAAACAGCCCCTTCGAGGCCACACCGTAAACAAAAAAACCCGGCACAAGCCGGGCTTTTCCATTCGGTCGACCACGCCGTTACGCGCGTCCGTCGCGCAGTTCGCGCCGCAGGATCTTGCCGACGTTCGTTTTGGGCAGCTCCGTACGGAACTCGACCAGCTTCGGCCGCTTGTAGCCGGTGAGCCGCTCCTTGCAGTAGGCGAGGATGTCCTTGTCGGTGAGTGCCGGATCCTTCTTCACGATGAACAGCTTCACGGCTTCGCCGGAGTGCTCGTCGGGCACGCCTACCGCCGCCACCTCGAACACGCCCGGGTGCGACGCCACTACGTCCTCGACTTCGTTCGGATACACGTTGAAGCCCGATACGAGAATCATGTCCTTCTTCCGGTCGACGATCTTCACGTAACCTCGCGCATCCATCACGCCGACGTCACCCGTCTTGAAGAAGCCGTCCTCGAACATGACCTTCGCGGTCTCGTCCGGCCGGTTCCAGTAGCCGGCCATCACCTGCGGCCCGCGGATGCAGATCTCGCCGGGTTCACCGAGCGCGACATCGTTGCCGGCGTCGTCACGAATCGCCACGTCGGTCGACGGCAGCGGCAGGCCGATCGTCCCGCTGTACTCGGTCGCCGTCACGGGGTTGCAGGTCGCCACCGGCGACGTTTCGGACAGCCCGTATCCTTCGATGATCGCCGTATGGGTCTTTTCACACCAGCGTTTCGCGACGCCCTCCTGGATCGCCATGCCGCCGCCGTTGGCGATCACGAGCTTCGACAGGTCGAGCTGACTAAATTCCGGGTGGTTCAGCAGTGCGTTGTACAGCGTGTTGACCGCCGGGATCGTCGAGATCTGGTAGCCCTTCAGCTCCTTGATCATGCCGGCGATGTCGCGCGGGTTCGGGATCAGGATGCCCATGCCGCCCGTACGCAGCGTCAGGAAACCGCAGACGGTCAGCGCGAACACGTGATACAGAGGCAGCGCGACAACGGTCACGAACTGTTTCACCTCCGGGAACTTCTCATGAGCCGGATGGTGCCAGGCGCCTGCCTGCAGCACGTTCGACACGATGTTCCGGTGCAGCAGCGTCGCCCCCTTCGCCACGCCGGTCGTACCGCCCGTGTATTGCAGGAACGCGACGTCGTCGGGGCCGATCTTCTGCGCCTTGAATGCCTGCCGCGCACCTTCCGACAGCGCGGCATTGAAGCGCGTGAACGATGGCAGCTGCCAGGCAGGCACCATCTTCTTCACGTTGCGCACGACGTAGTTGACGAGCCATCCCTTGATGCCCAGCAGATCGCCCATCGATGCGACGACGACGTGCTTGACGCCCGTATTCGCGATGACGGCCTGCAACGTCGTCGCGAAATTCTCGAGGATGACGATCGCCTCCGCGCCGCTGTCCTTCAGCTGATGTTCGAGCTCGCGCGGCGTATAGAGCGGGTTGACGTTGACGACGGTGTAGCCGGCGCGCAGTACCGCGGCGATCGCCACGGGATACTGCAGCACGTTCGGCATCATGATCGCGACGCGCGCCCCGCGTGCAAGCCCACGCGATTGCAGCCAGGCGCCAAACTGGCGCGACAGCTTGTCGAGTTCGCCGTACGTGATGCCCTTGCCCATGCAGACGAACGCCGTGCGGTCACGATACTGCCGGAAGCTTTCGTCGAGCAGGTCGGGGACAGAGGGATAAGGAGACGCGTCAATTTCGGCTGGAACGCCGGGTGGGTACGATTTCAGCCAAATTTTGTCCATACTGCGCGTCTCCTCACGGATTTTCGAATGGTCGTGCTAAAACGCATCGTAACGGC
The DNA here is from genome assembly GCF_017104975.1 of Burkholderia sp. Ac-20344. Taxonomy (NCBI): domain Bacteria; kingdom Pseudomonadati; phylum Pseudomonadota; class Betaproteobacteria; order Burkholderiales; family Burkholderiaceae; genus Burkholderia; species Burkholderia sp. Ac-20344. The sequence continues at coordinate 2,713 of NZ_JAAGPP010000092.1, read as the reverse complement.
TCGACCGTCCCGAGACAACAGGGTTAGATGTCCACTTCGAACTTCTGTGGAAATTTGTCTGATCATACGGTGATACCCGCTCAAATGCGCTCAACTTCCACAAGGCAATCGTAGAACGTCGCCGAATTACCTAGATCGGTGAGCGCCTGGCTCGTCACCTCGTTCGCGTTCCTGCCGTCCGGCGACAGCTTCTTCCACCAGATCGACAGCCCGACGACGAGCCCTGCACGTGCGCGATCGGTAATTCTCGCGAGCGCCTGCATCGATCCTCGGTCGTTGAAGATGCGAACGACGTCGCCCTCCGCGATGCCCCGTGCTTCGGCGTCGGACGGGTGGATGTCGAGATGCGGCTCGCCTTCGGTATGACGCAAGCTGTCGACGTTCACGAACGTGCTGTTCAGGAAGTGGCGGGCCGGCGGCGAAATCATCGCGAGCGGATAGCGCGCGGCGAGTTCGGGCGCGGCCTCGGCCGATTCGAACGGCGGCAGGTAGTCGGGCACGGGTTCCACGCCCATCTGCTCGAGCCTCGCGCTGTAGAACTCGCACTTGCCGGACGGCGTACGGAAACCGCCATTCGCGAACGGCGCCTCCGGCAGCTTGAGCTTCAGCCAGCCTGCGCGCTTCAGCGTATCCCAGTCGCTGTCGAGCGCCGGATCGTCCCAGCGAAGCGCCGCGCGCGCGACGTCCTCGTCGCTGTGATAGAGCGCGGGCTCGTTGAGCGCCATGCTGCGCGCGATGCCGCGGAAGATCTCCGTATTCGGCCGCGCCTCGCCCACCGGGGGAATCGACGGCAGGTTCGCCATCACGTAGGTGTGGCCGTACGATTTGTGGATGTCCAGATGCTCGAGCTGCGTGGTTGCCGGCAACACAATGTCGGCGAAATCGACGGTATCTGTCTTGAAATGCTCGAGAACGACCGTGAACAGATCGTCACGCGCGAACCCCGCAGCGACCTTCGAAGAGTCCGGAGCGACAGCCACCGGATTCGAGTTGTACACGATCACCGCTTCGACTTTCGGCCCGAAGGCCGCATCGCCCGGGTGCAACAGCGCGTCGCCGATCGCGTTCATGTTGATGATGCGCGGCAGCTTGTGCGGCCAGCCCGGCATCAGGTCCGGGCGCAGCAGCGCCGCCTGGTTGACCGGCGCCGATTCCGACGACGACAGCAACAGCCCACCGGCCCGATCCCGCCATGCTCCCGTCAGCGCCGGCAGGCTTGCGATCGCGCGTACGGCGTTGCCACCGCCGCGGACGCGCTGCATGCCGTAGTTGAGGCGGATCGATGCCTTTCGGGTAGCACCGTACCGACGCGCAAGGTCGACCAGCTCCGACGCGTCGATGCCGCAGATCTGCGCGACGCGTTCCGGCGGATACGACATCGCCCGCTCCTTGAGTGCGTCGAAGCCGAGCGTATGGTTGGCGATGTAGTCATGATCGAGCAGGTCTTCGGTAATCAGCACGTGCATCATGCCGAGTGCGAACGCGCCGTCGGTGCCGGGTTTCAACGCGATATGCTGGTGACACTTCTCCGCTGTCAGCGAACGGTACGGATCGATCGCGACAAGGCGTGCGCCTCGCCGCTTCGCTTCCTGCGCACGCGTCCAGAAGTGCAGGCTCGACGCGATCGGGTTCGCGCCCCAAATCAGAATCAGCTCGCTTTCCTCGAAATGTTCGAGGTGCATGCCGAGACTGCCACCGTAGGTGTAACGCAACCCCGCTGCACCAGCCGCCGCGCAGATCGTGCGCTCGAGCCGCGAGGCGCCGAGCTTGTGGAAGAACCGCTGGGCGATGCCTTCCCCCTGCACGAGCCCCATCGTTCCCGCATAGCTGTACGGCACGATCGCTTCCGGTGCGCGCGCCGCGATTTCACCGAGACGGCGGCCGATCTCGTCGAACGCTTCGCCCCAGCTGATCGGGACGAAATGCCCTTGCCCTTTCGCGCCGATGCGCTTGAGCGGGACGGTAAGGCGGTCTGGGTGATGAACGCGATCGGCATATCGGCTGACTTTCGTGCACAACACGCCCTGCGTCGGCGGATGGTCGGGATCGCCCGTGACCTTGATCGCCTTGCCGTTTTCGACAGTCACACGCATTGCGCACGTGTCCGGACAATCGTGCGGGCAAACGGCCCGGGCTACCTGAATGGCGGCGTTCATTGTTTTGAGTGCTGAGATGGGGATTCGCAAATTTTACGTGGACACGCCGAATAAGGCGTTCATTTCGTGCAGATTCCGAGTTACTGGCCGAAAAGCGATTGGAGGAAGCGGGGGAGTCGGTTGTTCGGTGCGTCTTCTGCGGGGGACGCATGGCCAACCCGATATTCGTGGCCGACAATGGCAAGCAGATCGCGCACGACGGCACCAACCGATACGCGGAGAGGAAGAAATTGCAGTTTTGATCGAAGATGCGATCAATAAGCCAAGGGATCGCGAATGATATCGGCCATTTAGGAACCGGGAGCTGCGATTGGTTGCATTTGGGAGCGGTAGTGTGAAAACTCCAACCAGGCCGGCCATCCCGATCCCCCATGCATTTCCGTCGCCGCAATGCAAAAACCCCCGCCTTTCGGGCGGGGGTTTCTGGCTAAGGGAGCCTGACGATTACCTACTTTCACACGGGAATCCGCACTATCATCGGCGTAGAGTCGTTTCACGGTCCTGTTCGGGATGGGAAGGGGTGGGACCGACTCGCTATGGTCATCAGGCAAAGAGGG